>NZ_SDIG01000157.1:0-15554 GCF_004122755.1 Streptomyces sp. TM32 | reverse complement strand
GGCTGGGGGGGACTGGGGCTGACGGGCCGGGGGCACCAGCAGCACGAGCGGACGTCATGGCGCCGGCCGCCGGCTCGGCGGTCATGGCAACGGCTCCGTCAGCAGCCGGTCGAGGGGTACGTCCCCGGTCACCGTGACCGCCGCCGTTTCCAGGTCGGCCGGCGTCGGCATCAGGCTGCCGGGCAGCTGAACGGCGGCCGCACCGTGCGCCACCGCGGCGGCCAGCGCCGCCGGTCCCGTACCGCCCGCCGTGAGGAAGCCCGCCAGCGAGGCATCGCCCGCGCCGACGTTGCTGCGCACGGCCGCGACCGGGGCGCTGCCGTAGTGGACGCCGCCCTCGTCGACCAGGAGCTGGCCGTCCGCCCCGAGGGAGGCCAGTACGGCGCGGGCGCCCCAGGCGCGCAGCTCCTCGGCGGCCTTGACCGCGTCGCCGAGGGTCGCCAGCGGGCGGCCGACGGCCTGCGCCAGCTCCTCGGCATTGGGCTTGACGACGTCCGGGCGCTCGCGCAGCGCCGCCACCAGCGACGGGCCCGAGGTGTCCAGGGCGATCCGGGCGCCAACGCGGTGGGTGCGGGCGACCAGTTCGGCGTACCACTCGGCCGCCAGACCGCGCGGCAGGCTGCCGCAGCAGGCGATCCAGTCGGCTCCCGCCGAACGCTCGCCGACGCTCCGCAGCAGAGCCCCCGACTCCTCGGGGGTCAGCTCGGGGCCGGTCGCATTGATCTTCGTGAGCGTGCCGTCGGGTTCGACCACCGAGATGTTGGAGCGGGTCTGCCCGGCCACCTGCACCCCGGCGACCTCGATGCCCTCCGCTCCCAGCAGCCCGGCCAGCGCCGCACCCGCGGGACCGCCCAGCGGCAGTACGGCCAGCGTGCGGTGTCCGGCGGCGGCGACCGCCCGCGAGACGTTGACGCCCTTGCCACCGGGGTCGATCCGGTCGGCGGTGGCCCGGAGCACGGCCCCGCGGTCCAGCGCCGGGATCTCGTACGTACGGTCCAGGCTGGGGTTGGGGGTGACGGTGAGGATCATGCACGTACTACTTCCGTGCCCGCGCGCTCGATGGCGAGGGCGTCGTCGGGGCTCAAGCCGGTGTCGGTGATCAGCAGATCCACGTCCGACAGCTCGCCGAAGCGGGCGAAGTGCTGCTGCCCGTATTTGGCGGAGTCGGCGAGCAGGACGACACGGCGGGCGGCGGCGATCAGCGCCCGCTTGACGGCGGCCTCCGCGAGGTCGGGGGTGGTCAGACCGCCGTCGGGGGAAAAGCCGTTGGTCGCCAGGAACAGCACATCGGCGTTGATCTCGCGGTAGGCGCGCAGCGCCCAGTCGTCGACCGCGGCCCGGGTACGGTGCCGGATCCGGCCGCCCACCAGATGGAGGGTGAGGCCGGGGTGGTCGGCCAGCCGCGCGGCGACCGGCAGGCCGTGGGTGACGACGGTCAGCTCGGCCTCCAGCGGGATCTCGGCGGCGAGCCGGGCGACGGTCGTGCCGGCGTCCAGGATCACGCTCCCGGAGCTGCCGATCCCGCCCTCGCCACCGGGGAGTTCGGCGAGTGCCGCCCGGGCGATGCGCTGCTTCTCGTCGGCGGCGACGGCGTCCCGCTCGGCGAGGTCGGGCTCGAAGTCCAGGCGGCCGGCCGGAATGGCCCCGCCGTGCACCCGGCGCACCAGGCCGGCCCGGTCCAGCGCCTTCAGATCACGCCGCACGGTCTCGGCGGTGACCTGGAACTCCTCCGCGAGGGAGAGCACATCGACCCGCCCGCCTTCACGGGCGAGCCGCAGGATCTCCTGCTGGCGTTCCGGTGCATACATCTGCGCGCGCATCCGTTCCATGCCCGAACTTGTGGTTTCAGCGGGATGCTACGCCTGGACATCTGAAAAGTAAACGGAAGCGGGCTTCAGGTGGACTCAAACGGACATCGCTGTGCGGGAGGGTGGGCGGGATGAGGAGGTGGGGTGAGATGAGGCGGTGGCGTGGGCCGCGCGATTGAGGAGGTGGGGTGGGCTGCGCGATTCCGGGGCCTCCTGGCCCGCGGCGGACACAAGCCCCTCCCCTGAGCAGACGGCTCCCGGCCCCCGACCCGGGCACACAGGAGCCCCGACGCCGAAAGGGCACCGGGGCTCGTCCTCCACGAGTCGTCGCGGCCGCGCCAACTCGCCTGTCGCGCTATGCGGCCGCGTCGAACCCGGTGTCGCGGGCCATCCGCTTCAGCTCCAGCAGCGCATGCTTCTCTATCTGGCGGATCCGCTCGCGGGTCAGGCCGTGCTGCTTGCCGACCTCGGTCAGCGTGCGCTCGCGGCCGTCCTCGATGCCGTACCGGGCCTTGATGATCGAGGCGGTGCGGTGGTCGAGCCGGTCTATCAGGTCCTCCAGCTCCTCACTGCGCAGCAGCGTCAGGACGGACTGCTCGGGCGAGGCCGCGGAGGTGTCCTCCAGCAGATCGCCGAACTGGGTGTCGCCGTCGTCGTCGACCGACATGTTGAGGCTGACCGGGTCGCGCGCCCAGTCGAGGACGTCGGTGACACGGGCGGGCGTGGAGCCCAGCTCGCCGGCGACCTCCGCCGGCTCCGGGTCGCGGCCGTTCTCGCGGTTGAACTCGCGCTGCACCCGGCGGATCCGGCCCAGCTCCTCGACGAGGTGCACGGGCAGCCGGATCGTGCGCGACTGATCGGCGATGGAACGGGTGATGGCCTGGCGGATCCACCACGTCGCATACGTCGAGAACTTGAAGCCCTTGGCGTAGTCGAACTTCTCCACGGCACGCACCAGGCCGGCGTTGCCCTCCTGGATCAGGTCGAGCAGGGGAAGCCCGGCGCGCGGGTAGCGGCGGGCGACCGCGACCACCAGCCGGAGGTTGGAGCGGATGAAGACGTCCTTGGCCCTGGCGCTCTCCTCGGCCAACGCCGCCAGCTCCTCGGGGTCGGCACCCGCGGCATTGCCGTCGGTGACCTCCCCGTCCAGGATCTGCTGGGCGTATACGCCCGCCTCGATGGTCTGGGACAGCTCGACCTCCTTGGCGGCGTCGAGGAGTGGCGTACGCGCGATCTCGTCGAGGTACATGCCGACCAGGTCGCGGTCGGCGATCTCCCCGCCTATTGCGCGAACACTGTTGGCCCCGTCAGAAGTGCTGGTGCTTTCCTGACGCCGGGCGACGGCACGGGTTGCCATGCGTGTGCTCCCTTTGCGATGAGTCGGTCGCGGGACGGTGGGGCGGGCCGGATCGTCCATCGGAAACCCGATGCTTGCCGAGTGGCCCGTCCGAAGGAAACAACGGCTGGAATCCGGACAGAATTCCCACGCCGCCCCGCTATTTTTCTGATCATGCAGTACCCTGCGGCGCCACCAGGGAGGTCACATGCTGCGGGAACATGGGGAAGCGCAGGTCAGAGCGGGCACCGAAGCGGACCTCACGGCCCTTACCGATCTTTACAATCACTACATTCGCGAGACCTGCATCACGTTCGACACGGAGCCCTTCACCCCCGCACAGCGCCGCCCGTGGTTGCTCTCCCACCCCCAAGACGGCCCGCACCGGCTTCTGGTTGCCCAGGAGGCGACAGAATGGGCAAAAATCCCACATAACGGACCGGACGCCGCACCGCAACCCGGCGTCGCGGACACGCCGTCCCCGGGAGGC
This sequence comes from Streptomyces sp. TM32, assembly GCF_004122755.1. NCBI lineage: Bacteria > Bacillati > Actinomycetota > Actinomycetes > Kitasatosporales > Streptomycetaceae > Streptomyces > Streptomyces sp. TM32. The sequence goes on along the minus strand of NZ_SDIG01000157.1, from coordinate 11,920 downwards.
GCGCTGCTCGGCTACGCGACCAGCAGCGCGTTCCGCCCGAAGGCCGCCTACGCCCCCTCCGTCGAGGTCACCGTCTACTGCGCGCCGCACGCCGCCGGCCGGGGCGTCGGCACGCTGCTGTACCAGGCCTTGTTCGAGGCACTGGCCGGCGAGGACGTGCATCGCGCCTACGCCGGGATCACCCAGCCGAACGAGGCCTCCGCCCGCCTCCACACCCGCTTCGGCTTCCGGCACATCGGCACGTACACGGAGGTGGGCCGCAAATTCGGCCGCTACTGGGACGTGGCCTGGTACCAGAAGGACCTGGACTGAGAAGGACCCGGACTGAAAGGACCTGGACGGAAAGGACCTGGGCCGAAGCGGACCGGCCCGCCGGGCGAAAATCCCGCACGCCGGCTCCCTGCCCGCCGTTCTCTTCCTGCCGCTCCGGTTGACGCGGGCGACGCCCGGGTGTCGCCTGTACAGGAAGGCAGCGGGGCAACCGAGAGGAGCCCGTCATGGACCACATCGCTCAGCGGCATGGCGCGAGGGCAGCCCGCTCGCACGGCACCGTGGAGACCGAACACGGCGCGACGGCCCCCGCACCCGGCCGGGCCGGCGCCCCGCAGCGGCCCCCGGGAATGGCGGGGCGGATCCCGGCGAAGGTATCGCTGCCGATCATCACCGCACTCGCCTTCGGCCTCTTCACCATCTTCCGCACCCACACCGACGGCACCAAGGGCGGCCCGGCCATGCTGTACGGGCTGGCCGCGTTCGTGGTCTCCGGGGCGCTCGGGCTGGTGGTGGCCCACTTCCAGTCGTCCCTGCTCACCGAGACCCGGGCGATCGCCTACGGGGTGCTCTTCGGCGGCGCACTGGGATGGTGCTACAGCCTCGGCGGGGAAGCCATCCTCAAGTCGTGCGCCTTCGGCTTCACCATGGGCGCCGTCATGTTCGTCGCCTCCCTCTACGTCTTCCGCACCCACCGCGTCCGCGAGCCACACGGCGAACACCGCCCCCACAAGCCCCACCGGAACCACCGCCTCCCCGTGGCCACCCACTGAGCCACCCGAGGGCGTCGAGGAACCCCTTGACCTCAATCGCAATTGAGGATCTAGCGTCACCGCCATGACACCGAAGCCGAAGCCGAAGCCGGAGCGGACAGCGGAGCCGACACCGACACCGGACACATCGCCCGCGGACACCTCGCCCCCGGACGCCGCCACCACGGGGCCCGCCGGCGCTCCCGCGACCGCCGCGCACGTCTTCACTCCCAAGGAGCGCGCGTACCTCGCCGGCCAACCGCTGGCCCGCCTGGCGACCACCGGGCCGGACGGCGGACCGCAGGTACGCCCGGTCGGCTTCGTCCTCAACGACGACGACACCCTCGACATCGGCGGGCCCGCGCTGCACCGCAGCCAGAAGTACCGCAACGCCCAGGCCCGCCCCGAAGTCTCCCTGCTCATCGACGACATGGCGCCGGCCGACGACCCGATCGCGCCCGGCTGGGGCCGCGGCGTGGAGATCCGCGGCCGCGCCGAAGTGCTGACCCTCGCCGCGCCCCCGATGGCGCCCGACTTCTTCAGCAACGACGTGATCCGCGTCCATCCACGGCGCATCATCAGCTGGCACCTCGAACCGGACGCCGACGGCACCCGAGCCCGCAACGTCGGCTGAGCCGGCCCCGGCAACCACCCGCCGCTGCCCCCACTGCCACGGCCACGGCCACTGCCGGCCCGCCTCTGACCCCACCGTCACTCCACCCGCACCGCCGCGTCGTCCGACGTCCTCCGGATCGTGCGCAGCGGCCGGGCCGGTGCCCAACTCACCAGCACCACATACGGGTCCTCGACGTACGTACGCACCACCTCCGTCAGCTCCGCCCGGAAGAGATGGAACGGCTCCGGCGGCGTCACCTCCGCCGCGTAGCGCGCAACCACGTCGGGGTCGGTCACCTCCACGGCCCGCCCGGACACCCTGACGTCACCGTCGGCAAGTCCGGCGTCCGGCCCCGGATTGGCATGCAGGGAGAACCGGGGGTCGCGCCGCAGATCGAGCGCCTTGCGCGAGCCCACCATCATGCCCAGCCACAACTCCCCATGACGGAAGTCCGCCTCCAGACCGGTGAGCCGCGGCGCCCCGCCCTTCCGGAGGGTCGCCAGGACATGGTGCGGATACGCCCCGAACCGCTTCCGCACCCACCCGGCGAATTCCGGCTCCCCCTCCTCCACCACCGCCCAGCCGACCGCATCACCCCGGCCGCTGCCCTCCGCCGCACTGCCCGCCACACCCTCGACGCCCGCGCTCTCACTCGTCATGGCAGCACCCTCCCCGCCATACCCGACACCTCCTGTCCGGTATGGATGCGCTGCTCCCGTCCGTACGGATGCGCCGCTCCCGTCCGGTAAGGATGCGACCGGCCGGCCCAACCGCCCACCACACACGGCATATTGGGAACAGCCGGATTACACCGACTGCCCCACCTGCTTCGCCGGCCCCGCCACAGCCCATCGATCATGCTCCGCCCGGAACGCCCGGCCGCCCGCAGGAGCCCACGGCGCCCGGGAGCATCTCCACGGGTGGGGTATGCACCCCGCGACCGGCATTACGCTCATCACAACGTCGCGGCGTCACACTGGGCAGTAGGCAGGTCGGTACGGGGGGAACATTCAGCCGTCGAAAACCGATGAATGAATCTTCAAGCGTCGCACCACAGTCTCACCAAAGCGACGTTGTTAAAGCTTAAATAACTCTCCGAGTGGTGAGAGAGTGGATGGTATGAGCAACGCAGCCGCAGCCGAGCCGCACTGGCTCAGCGACGAGGAGCAATACGCCTGGCAGTGCTACCTGCACGCCACCACGCTCCTGGAGGATCACCTCGACCGTCAGCTGCAGCGCGACGCCAAAATGCCGCATGTGTATTACGGCCTGCTCGTCCAGCTCTCCCGCGCGCCCCGGCGGCGGATGCGGATGACCGAGCTGGCCCAGAACGCCAAGATCACCCGCTCCCGGCTCTCCCACGCGATCGCGCGTCTGGAGCGGAACGGCTGGGTGCAGCGGGAGAACTGCTCCTCCGACAAGCGGGGCCAGAACGCCCACCTCACGGACGAGGGGATGCGGGTCCTGGAGAAGGCCGCCCCGGGTCATGTCGCGGCCGTACGCGCCGCGATCTTCGACCGGCTCTCCCCTGAACAGGTCGGTCAACTGGCCGAGATCTGCCAGGTCATGACCGAGGGGCTGCAGCCGAAAGGTGCCGACCTCCCCTGGCTCCGCTGACGGTTCGGCGGAGCCGGAAGAAGCCGGCACCTAGGAGTCCGGGACGCCCCGGCGTACGTATGAGTGAGGTAGGAATGCGGTAAGAGCGCGGCCGGGGCATCGGCTCGCCGACCGCCCCTCGACCGCCCTCCTACCTGATCAGTGCGCCATCCCTGGCAGATCAGTGCACCGTTCCCGTCGGATCAGTGCGCCATGACCGGCACCGGTACCTCGTCCTCGCCCAGCGCCGCGCCCGCGCCGTCCTGCGAGGAGGCGACCGGCGAACCGCCACCGGGCCGCCCGGTGTTGATGAAGGTGAAGGCGATCACGCCGGCCAGGGCCAGGATGCCGACCGCCCACCAGATGGCGGTGGTGTAGCCGTGCACCATCGACTGGAGCTTGAGCAGGTCGAGCGAGCGGGCGCCGGCCGCGTGCGAGGTGGCGTACGCGGTGGTGGCGCTGGCCGCGATGGTGTTCAGCAGGGCCGTACCGATCGCGCCGCCCACCTGCTGCGAGGTGTTGACCATCGCGGAGGCGACGCCGGCGTCGCGCGGCTGGACGCCGTGCGTGGCCAGCGACATGGCCGGCATGAACGCCGTACCCATCCCGAGGCCCATCAGCAGGAAGCCGGGCAGGATCAGCGCCGGGTAGGACGTGTCCAGGTCGATCTGGGTCAGCACCAGCATGCCGAGCGCGGCGACCGTGAAGCCGGGCGCCATCAGCAGCCGCGGCCGGACCCGGGTCATCAGCCGGGCACCGATCTGCGTCGAGCCGGTGATCATGCCGACGATCATCGGGAGGAAGGCCAGGCCGGTCCTCACCGGGGTGTAGCCCTTCACAATCTGCAGGTAGTAGGTCAGGAAGAGGAAGAGACCGAACATGCCGATCACGGCCAGGCCCAGCGAGGCGTAGATGCCCGCGCGGTTCCGCTCGGCGACCACCCGCAGCGGCAGCAGCGGCGCCTTCACCTTGGACTCGACCAGCACGAACGTCAGCAGCAGCACGGCGGCCGCGGCGAACAGGCCGAGCGTCGGGCCGGCCAGCCAGCCGTCGGATTCGGCGCGGGTGAAGCCGTAGACCAGCGAGACCAGGCCGAGGGTGGCCAGGATGACGCCGGGGACGTCCAGCCGGGAGGTGTTACGGCTCTCCGCGGGCTCGCGGACGACCAGGAGGGCACCGGTCGCGGCGACCACGGCGAACGGGATGTTCACGAAGAAGGTCCAGCGCCAGTTCAGGTACTCGGTCAGCACCCCGCCGAGGATCAGACCCACGGCGCCGCCACCACCGGCGATCGCGCCGAAGATGCCGAACGCCTTGGCGCGCTCCTTGGCCTCGGTGAAGGTGACGGCCAGCAGGGACAGCGCGGCCGGGGCCAGCAGTGCGCCGAAGACCCCCTGGAGCGCCCGCGCCCCCATCAGCATCGCCTGGTCGGCGGCGGCCCCGCCGAGCCCGGAGGCGATCGCGAAGCCGAGGAGTCCGGTGATGAAGGTCCGCTTGCGTCCCCACAGGTCGGCGACGCGTCCGCCGAAGAGCAGCAGCCCGCCAAAGGCCAGTGCGTAGGCGGTGATCACCCACTGCCGGTTGGCGTCGGTGATACCGAGATCCTCCTGGGCGGAGGGCAGCGCGATGTTCACGATGGTCGCGTCGAGCACGACCATCAACTGGGCGAGCGCGATGAATATCAGCGCTTTCCAGCGCCGGGGATCGACGTATGTGGCTGTTTCAGGCATGGCGGGATCCACCTAGTGGTGCAGTGAGCGAACAGGAGCGAAGGACCGGCGCACCGAGCGGCCGACGGGACGCGGGGAACGCAGGACGGGACGACAGGAGGGGACGACAGGACGACGGGAAGGAGGAATCGACGGGACGGCGGGACGGGCGAGGCACTTCAGCAGGCGAGCTGCTACGGCAGGTGAGGCGCTACGGCATGGCGTTCGCCCGGGTCACGAGCGCCGCCGCCTCAGGTCCTCCAAGGTGGCTGCGGCACCGGGGAGTTCGGAGCGGGCGGGCGTCTGCAGACCGTCCAGGAACAGTTGCAGATGCCGGTGCACGAACTTGTCGAAGTCCATGCAGCCTCCCCCGGACTCCGTCCGAGGGGACCCCCATCCGGGCAACGGCCTGGTCAGCTGGGTGATCGCGACCATCAGATCGCCGACCGCGATGTCGGTACGCAGCTGGCCGCTGTCGCGTGCGGCGCCCATGACGGCCTCGATGGCCGCCTCCAGACGATCGCGCGCCGCGAGCAGATCGGGGTGGTCGCGGTCGACGCCGTCGGAGAGCAGGGGGCACAGCGCCCCGATCCGCTCCTCCACCGCGGCGTGGGCGAAGCGCCTCAGCGCTTGGAAAGCATCGGACTCCTCGGCAAGGGCACGCTCCGCTCGGTCCGCGGTACGGGACATGACGGAGAGCGTGACGTGGTGGATCAACTCCAGACGATCCGCAAAGTGACGGTAGAGCGTCGCATTGCCGACGCCCGCGCGTCGAGCGATTTCATCGAGCGGGACCTGGGCCCCGAACTCGACCATCGTCTCGCGGGCGGCCGCGATGATCCGCTCCCGGTTGCGCAGGGCATCGGCCCGCAGACGGGGCTGCTGCTCCCCCTTCTCGGACTGCCCTTTCCCGGGCCGCTCGCTCCGGGACCGCTCCTTCCCGGGGCGCTCGTTCCCGGACTGCGCACAAGCGGTGGTGGCGGCCACGAGCTGGCTCCTCTCGTCTCTCAGCGTTCTCGGCACCTCCCTGAGCACCCGGTCAGGTGCCAGGCATCAGGCGTCGGGCATCAGGTGTCAGACGACCGGTGGCGGGGACCTCTCCGTCCCCCTGCGCACCGAACCGGGGAAACGCTCCCCGCTTCATCCGACGTCTGGTTAAACGGGGACGCCCTCCCCGGATATTTCACGCCCCGTCGTGACCTGAACCACACCTCGCCCCACCCCACCCACCCGGCCCGGCTGGGTCCCTACGCGTCCGGCGCAGGTGGGGCCCCTCCGCGTCCGGATCGACCCATCCGGCCCCGCCATGACTCCGGTTGACGTAACCCCGCGCGCGAGCGATCACCCGTCGACACAAGGTGATCGATATGAAGCACAAGGTATCCGCGGTTCTGGCCGCGGGAGCGGTGACCGCGGCCGCGGCGATAGCCCTGGGCTCACCGCCCAGCGCCGTGGCCATACCCACCGGGCCCGGCTCCCCACCGAGCGGCCCGTGTGCCCTGCGCGGCATCAGCGACGACGTCGCCGAATCCGCGGACACCCCGACAGGTTTCGCCCGTTCATCCGGGCGCGTACGGGCGCTCACCCTCTTCATCGACTTCCCGGACGCCCACGCCACCCTGTCCCCCCGCGCCCGCTTCGCCGAATTCTTCCCCGCCGCGACGGAGTACTTCCGCGTCAGCTCGTACGGCAGGCTGACCTACCGCCCCATACCGCTGTTCCGGTGGCTCCGTATGTCACGGCCGCTCGCGGCGTACGGCATCGGGCGGGGCGCCAGCTTCGACCCGGGCTCGGACGGCGGCTACCACGCCCTCTCCCGGGAGGTGGTCCGCGCGGTCGACCCGCTCGTCGACTTCCGCGACTACGACGTCATCAACGTCATCGCCACCCCCAACGCGGGCCCGCCCGCGACCCGTACGGTCCTGTCGGTCACCTTCAGCGGCGGCGACATGGGGTTGCGTACCGCCGACGGGGTGCCGTTCCGCAACGCGTCCTTCATCTGGAGCCGGCAAATCGGGACGAGCGCCTTCCGCGTCCTCAATCACGAGAACGCCCACAGCTTCGGCCTGCCCGATCTCTACTTCACCGACGACCGCGACTCCTCGCCCCCCGTAGGGCACTGGGACCCGATGGACGAGGACTGGGGGCCGAGCAACGACTTCGTCGGCTGGCACAAGTGGAAGCTCGGCTGGCTCTCCACCGAGCAGGTGCACTGCGCACCACGCCACGGAACCCCCGGCGAACACACCCTCACCCCCATCTCCACCCCCGGCGGCACCAAGATCGTCGTCATCCCGACCTCGTCCCGCACCGCGCTGGTCGTCGAGGCCCGCATCCGCGGCCTGCTCGACCCGGCGGTCTGCCAACCGGGCGTCCTCATCTACCGCGTCGCCACCCGTGTCCCCTCCGGCCGCGGCCCGCTCCGCATCGTGGACGCCACCCCGCGCAGCGGCGGCTGCTACCGGGACAACAAATACGTCGACCCGGAGCTGACCGACGCCACCTTCGGCCCCGGCGAAACCTTCACCGACCGCACCAGCGGCGCGGCCGTCACCGTCCTCACGGAAAACCCCGACGGCACCTATCGCGTCCGGGTGACCCCGGCACGCGACTGACGCACCCCCGGGCGCGCGGACGAGCCACAGCCGGACGCGCACCAGGCATCGCGACCCAGCCATCACGGCCACGCATCGCGTCCAGGCGCCCCCGCAGGCCAGGCACCGCTTCCCAGGCACCGCAGGCCGGGAGTCGCGAGCCAGGCGAGACCTGACGCATACGGCCGACAGGCCCTACTCCTGGTGCTCGTCCCGCCAGTGCCGCCGGCCGATGCTGATCAGCCGTAGTTGCCGCCGCGCAACCCGGACCACCTGCTCGGCCGCGCCTTCCAGCCCGTCCGCCTCGGCGTCGAGCAGTGCCGCGGCCGTCGTCACCAGCCGGTCCACATACAGCTCCGCCAGCATCCGCACATCGTCATCGCACCAGCCTTCCGACACCGGCTGGGCCTTGAGCGCCGCCGCGACCTCCTCCGCGAACCGGTCCAGCTCCCCCGCGATGGCCTGCCGTACGGCCCGTACGCCACCGTGCCGCTCGCGTGCGACGAACCGGATGTGCAGCGGATACCGGCGGACGTGCTGCTCCACGACCGCGACCGTACGGTCGATCCGCTCCTCGGCCCCGTCCTGCTCGGCGAGGATCGCCCGCACCATCACGTGCAGGCTCCCCAACGCCTCCTCGACCAGCACGACGCCCAGCTCACCCATGTCGCGGAAGTGCCGGTAGAACGCGGTCGGGGCGATCCCCACCACCCGCGTCACCTCCCGCAGACCCAGGCTGCTCAGGCTCTGCTCCTCCAGCAGTCCGAGGGCCGCATCGAGCAACGCCTGACGGGTCTTCTGTTTCTGGGCCTGCCGGACTCCAAGACTGTGACTCATGTCATCCAGTAAACAACCGTTCTCCGAACTACTCCACTCCTGCGCAGTCGTAGACTGAGGGAACTGAGTGAACAACTGTCCTCTGGAATCGGAAAGGAAGATCATGCTCTTCCTCGTCGCAGCCCTTCTCCTGATGGGGATCATGCTGGGCACCGCGGCACACCTCCCCGTCCCCGTCACCCTCGTCGCGGCCGCCGTCATCGCCGGCTGGCTGCTCGTCTTCTTCCTCCGCGAACGCCGCCACCAGGACGAGGTGACCTCCCGATGACCACGCTCAGCCAGACCGCGCGGACGACCACGCCCGCACCGGCCACAACAGCCGAGACCCCGCAGCGCCCCGCCTCCCGCCTCCGCGACCACGCGGACGGCATGGCCGTCGCCTCCTTCGTCCTCGGCCTGCTCGGCACCCTGGTCCTCAACCTCCTCCTCGGCCCCTGCGCCCTGACCCTCGGCGGCCTGGCCCTGGCCCGCGGCACCAACCGCCGCGGCCGCGCCCTCCTGGGCATCGCCCTCGGCGCCGTCGACCTGCTCCTCCTCGCCCTCCTCACCACAACGGACGGCACGGTCAGCTGGCACATCGGCGGCTGACACCCGCCGCACGAGGACGCGATCACCGCGGCGACGACCGCGACGACGCGCCCCTCGCACCGCGGCATCAGGCACCACGATGGCGTCCGGTACCACGATGGCGGTGGTCGATTCCCGACCACCGCCATCGGCATGCCCGGGGCCCAACCCGCCCCCACCGAGGAGCACTTGCCCCAGCCGAGAGATCCGGGAAGTCGGGAAATACCTAGACCTCGACCTCCCGGCAGTCAGCTGCCGATCGGGCCGCCCACCCCCAGGTAGCGTTATCAAACACACATTCGAATCAAGCCAAGGGAGTTCAGATGTCCATGGTTCCGTGTGGTGAATGCCGATGACGCCGACCGACATCTGCTTCCTGGACGCCACCGATCTGGCCGCTCGGATCCAAAAGCGGGAACTGTCCCCGCTGGAGGTCGTCCAGGCGCACCTCGACCGGATCGAGGAGACCAATCCGAAGCTCAACGCCGTGGTGACGGTGACCGCCGAACAGGCCCTGGTTGCTGCGAAGGCCGCGACCGAGGCGGTCATGCACGACAAGCGGCTGGGACCGCTGCACGGCGTCCCGTTCACCATCAAGGACTCCCTCGATTCAGCCGGGATCCGCACCATGCGTGGCTCGCAGCTGTTCGCCGACCACGTGCCGGACCGGGACGCAACCTCGGTGGCCCGCTTCAAGGCGGCCGGCGCGATCCCGATCGGGAAGACCAACCTGCCGGAGTTCTCCTACTGGACGGAGAGCGACAACCTCGTCTCCGGCCGCTCCCTCAACCCCTGGGCCCCGGAGCGAACCCCCGGTGGGTCGAGCGGCGGGGAGTCGGCAGCCATCGCGGCGGGGCTGTCGCCGCTCGGCCTCGGCAGCGACGTCGCGATCTCGATGCGCGGACCGGCCCACTACACCGGCATCGTCGCCCTCAAGGCGACCCATGGCCGGATCCCCTTCACCGGCCACTGGCCGGACATCCTGCGCCGCTACTGGCACGTGGGCCCGATGGCCCGCACCGTCCGGGACATCGAGTCGGCCTACGCGGTACTCGCCGGCCCCGATGGGCTGGACGGCTACGCCGTGGACATCCCGGTCGCGGCCGCGCCCGCGGAGGTTTCGGCCTCGCGGGAGGGCCTGCGGATCGGATGGCTGGTGCGGCCCGGCTTCGGCCCGGTGGACCCCGCGGTGGCGGCAACCGTGGCCGCCGCCGCGAAAGCGCTTGAGGACGCCGGCTGCCACATGGAGGAAGCAGGTCTGCCGGAGCTGGACGCCTGCGACAGCACGCAACTGAGCGCCACCCTCTTCCTCCCGGAAATCCTTCCGTACTTCAAAGAACACACGGCGGGCCGGGAGGACGAACTGCACGCGGTGCTCCGGCACACGCTGTCGCTGCCGGACGTCCCGCTGGCCGAGTACGTGACGGCGCAACGCACCGTCGAAGTCCTCAAGTCGGCGTTCTCGACGTACTTCGCACGCTACGACGCACTGCTGTGCCCCGTCGTGACCATGCCCGCCCCCCTTCACGGCCGGACCGAGTACGACGTCGACGGAGTGACGGTGCCCCCCTGGAACGTCATGCGCGCCACCGTGCCGTTCAACTTGACCGGCCTGCCGGCACTCTCAGTTCCCTTCGGCTCAAGCCCCGAGGGGCTGCCGGTCGGAGTGCAACTGGTGACGAAGTGGTACGACGAGGCCACCCTGCTCCGCCTCGGCGCTCTTCTGGAATCCGTAAGCCGGGTCCGCGAACGACACCCGGCGCTCTGACCGGCCGGCGTGCGGCGGCGATGAGGGGGCCGACGACGCCTGCCGGAGACTGGCCGGATGCTGCGCCGAAGGTCGCGGCCGCGACCGGCCCCGCAGGCGCGGTCTCCGCCATCGCTTTCACGGTCAGGAGGCCGCCCCGGCAGGCGTCCGGGCGGGCTGGGCGAGGGCCGGGCCGGCGGGCCGGGTCAGGATGCCGGCGAGGCGGTCGGTCATCTCCGGCAGCAGCCAGTAGTACACCCAGGTCCCGCGGCGTTCGCAGTCGATGAGTCCGGCCTGCCGCAGGTGCTTGAGGTGGTGGGAAATCGTCGGCTGGGCCAGGTCGAAGGCGGGCGTCAGATCACACACGCACACCTCGCCGCCGGCCCCGGAGGCGATCATCGACAGCAGTCGCAGCCGCACCGGATCGGCGAGGGCCTTGAAGACCTTCGACAGCTCGGTGGCCTGCTCTTCGTCCAGTGGCGCGGTCAGCAGCCCTGGGCAGCACTCCTGGGTCCGGTCGAGCACCTGAGGCTTTTGATTCGACATGCGTCTATGTTGACGAACTTCGATTCAAGGCGCAAGCTTATATCGATGAACATCAATGCAACGTGCTGGGAGGTCGTCATGTCCCGTGTGCAGCTCGCCCTCAACGTCCCCGACCTTGACGCGTCGGTGGAGTTCTACTCCAAGCTGTTCGGCGTCGAACCGGCCAAGCGCCGCCCCGGATACGCCAACTTCGCCATCGTCGAGCCGCCACTGAAGCTCGTCCTCATTGAAGGCGGGGTGGGCCAAGAGACCCGCCTGGACCACCTCGGCGTCGAGGTCGACTCCACCGAGCAGGTCAACGCCGCCACCCACCGCCTGACGGAAGCCGGGCTCGCGACCTTCGAGGAGAACGACACCTCCTGCTGCTACGCCCTCCAGGACAAGGTCTGGGTGCACGGCCCCGGCAAGGAACCCTGGGAGGTTTACGTCGTCAAGGCCGACGCCGGCCAGATGGGCAGGAGCGACATCCCGGGCAGCGACGCCTGCTGCGGCAGCCAATCCGCCGCCGAGCCCGCCGAGCCGCCCTCCGGCTGCACCTGCGGCAGCAGCTGACCGGCCCCGCCCGGGGCATGCCGCGCCTCGCACGAAGGCCGAGCCGCCGGCGCCTGACGGACGGCGCTCCTGCAAGGTGATCCAGCCGTCCGCATACCCCTCCAGGAACACCCCAGATCTACAACCCCCAACCC
>NZ_SDIG01000156.1:0-15559 GCF_004122755.1 Streptomyces sp. TM32 | reverse complement strand
CTCCCCCCGTCCCAGGCCCGCGCCCGCCGCGTACTCCCCCTCTCCGCCGTCGTCCTGTTCGGGCACCCACATCCGGGCGAGCTGCGGCAGGACGCGCGGTCCCGCGAACCACCGGAGATCGTCGGGATGGCAGACCAGCACCGGCGTACGCGTCGTCGGACGCAGCACCCCCGCCTCCGAGACCCGCCGCCCCACCAGCGAATTCACCAGCGTGGACTTGCCGGCCCCGGTCGATCCACCGATCACCGCGAGCAGGGGGGCCTGCGGGGAGCGCAAGCGGGGAATCACATAGTCATCGAGCTGGGCGAGCAGCTCGGCCCGGTTGCGCCGGGCCCGGGCAGCCCCCCGAAGTGGCAGTGGAAAGCGTGCGGCGTCGACGCGGTCGCGCAGAACGGACAGTGCGTCGAGCAGCCGGGGTCGTACGTCCAAGGTCGCCACATGTGCAGAATGCCCAATTTCGTTGCACTTTTGAAGCGTATAACCCCTCGTGCGCGCCGCAAGAATGCGTACATAACGGGGTGAGTAGCGCATGAGACGCTCGCGACGAGCGAGGCGGAGGCATAACGAGTGCACAACACCCGACGCGCGGGGCGTCAAAAGCGGTGCAGGATTCGTACCTGCCTGCGATTATCGGGACCGCTTCACGGAACCTCCACAACGTGCCACGGAGGTGAAGCAACCGGGACGAGGCACCCGGACCTCTATCCTTGACCGCGGTCCGTGATCCACGTCCACGCCCGGCCCCCGTAGCTCAGTGGATAGAGCAGGTGCCTTCTAAGCACTTGGCCGCAGGTTCGAGTCCTGCCGGGGGCGCCGAGACAGACCCTCCCCTCGGGAGGGTCTTTTTGCTGGTCAAGGGATGTTTGTTGGCCTTGGCGTACGTATTGCGGAGCGGTCCGGGCCAGCCGGTTTTGTCCGGCTGAAGGCGGGACGGGGTGAGGTCCGGCCCGCTGTTCTCTGCGAAAACGTCCCGAGGGTGCGGCGCGTCCGCCGGCCCGACGCGCCCCGACTCACCGGCCCTGACCGCGGCCGCCGGCCTTACCCTGACCGCCTGCTCCGGCGCGAACGCCGCCGACACGAAGGCCGCGGGCCACACGACCATGGGCACGGTCGCCGCCGAGTCCAGCGGCGCGGGCTCCTCCTTAGGAGCGCAGGGCTCCGGTGTCCAGGCGCGCTCCGGAGCCACGGGCGACGCCAAGGCGGGCGTCGCGGGCAAGCCGTCGGGCAGCGCGCACGCCGCGACGGCCAAGACGGCATCCCCGGTCCGCACCCGGACCCTGGCGGACGGCAGCACGGCCGAGATCCACGAGCTCGGTGCCCAGCACTACCGCGCCAAGATCGTCAGCCACGGTTCGGTCCTGGCCACGATGGAGACGAAGGGGCAGGACGCCGGGCTCGACGCCAACGACATGTTCGTCGTGCTCACGCTGGACGGCCAGGTCCGTTCCTGGATGGGCGGCGGGCACCAGGGACCGGGCACCTTCAAGCTCGCGGGGGGGGCTGGACGGCCAAGGTCACGAAGGTCGGTGGGCTGCGGTACCGCGCGCAGATCCTCGGCAACGAGGGCGCGGTGTACGGCACGCTGGAGACGAACCAGCAGGACGTCGGGTTCGACGCCAACGGCGTGTACCTCGTGCTCAGCGCCGGCGGTGTGATCAGCGCCCATCTGTAAATGCCTGCCCGGTTGCGCGCGGGAGCCGGGAGCCACCTCCGGCGGGGCGGCTCCCGGCTCCACCCGTGTCCCCGGCGATCGTGCACTACGTCCGGCAGCCGTTGACCGTCGCCGCGAGGCCGTCCAGCGCGTCTTTGATGTCGTCGGAGTTGGCGGTGGAGCCGTTCTCGATGAACGAGAAGACCTTTACGCGGCCGTCCCGGGCCCTGGTGACGCCGCTGAGGGCGATCGCGCCGGTCAGCGTGCCGGTCTTGGCCTTGACCTTGCCGATGGCGCATTCGGAAGCGGGGGTATCGAAGCGGCCCCACTCGGGGCCGAGGGTGCTGCCTGCCTCACCGGCGATCGGGAGGCCCTTCTCGATGGCACCGAGGGTCCGCTTGTTGCGGGGATCGGTGGCGAGGTCGAGGAGGCGCGCGACCGTGGCGGCCGGTATGCGGTCGGCGCGGGAGAGGCCGCTGCCGTCGTAGAGCTCGACGTCGTCCAGCGGGACGCCGTAGTGGTGGCTGAGCACGTCCCGCACGACAGCAGCGCCGTCCGTGAAGGTGGGGGCCTTGCCCGCGCCGAGGGCGGTCATGCGCAGAAGTGTTTCGGCGATGTTGTTGTCGCTGGTCTTGAGCATCTTCTTGACGATCTCGGACAGCTTCGGCGAGGAGTGCTTCGCCACCGGCACGTCGTGACGGGTGGCCTGGCCGCGCGCCACGTCGCCGGTGACCGTGACCCCCTGGGCGGCGAGTTGCCTCGCGAAGACCTCTCCGGCATCGAGGGACGTATCGGTCCCGGTGTGCCCGTCGACCACGAGAGCGCGGACGGGAGCGACGGAGTCCGTGTAGTAGTCCTCCTTCCAGCCGGTGGCAAGGGTGGGTGGAGGAAAGAGGCTGTCGTCGACCTTGACCTTGACGGAGGTGACGCCCGCGTTCTTCAGGCCCGCGACGGCGGTCTTCGCCAGGGCGGCGAGGTCGTCGCCGGTCAGGACGCGGTCGCCGCCGCCGACGAGGGTGAGGGTGCCGTCGCCGTACACGACCCTGGTGGTGAAGCGGTGGTCGGGGCCGAGAACGGTCAGGGCGGCGGTGGCGGTGGCGAGTTTGGCGTTGGAGGCCGGCATCAACGCGGTGGTCGCGTCATGGCCCCACACGACCTTGTCGGACTTGGCGTCGAGCACCACGCCGCCGACGGTGCTGCCGAGGCTCTTGTTCTGGATGCCGGTGTCGAGCTGGTGCGCGAGCTTGCGTTCGGCGGCGTCGAGCCCTTGTCGCTTCTGGGGTTGGGCCACCGGGCTCACGCCGGCCTTGTCGGCGGCGAAGGCGGACGGACCGGTGAAGAGCGCGCCGGCGACCGGGGTGACCGCGGCAAGGACCAGCGCACGCCGCGCGGCGACGGTAGGAGGCTTGGGCTTGCGGTGGCGGCCGGATACCGGGGGGCGGGGGTTCTCTGACACGAGGAAGACTCCATTCCTCAGCGGGATGCGCCGACCTCAGCTCGGCTCACCCAGAGAAGCTAGGCCGCACCGTCTGGCAAATCCCTTAGAAAAACGGAATATAGGGGCTCTCGCCGATATTGGTGCGGGCAATGCATAACCTTTGCGGTGGTTTCGGTTGGGCAGGAGGCGTCGAAGGGCCGCCGACCCGTCCTCGGTAAGCCGTCGGGCGGGGCGGGAGTGGTCGGTCCTGCCCGACGAGGGTGGTACTCGTCGGTGCGCAGCAGCTCGACCACGGCATGGCCGACGGCGGCGGACCGCAGGTCGTCAGGCGGCGACGGGCGCGGCGATGCGGTCGTGGTAGGCACGCAGGGTGCGTGCGCTGTTCCAGCCGAGCGCGCCCACGACACGGTCGCCCGCGTAGTAGAGCGCGACGAACTTGCCTGCCTTCGGGTCGCCGTCGACGTAGGCGACGCGTGCGTCCCCGGGGCACCAGCCGTGGAACTGGATCTTCGCGTGGAACTGGTCGGTCCATCCGAACGGGACCGGCGCGTAGGGGGTGGCTCCGGCGGGTCCGGCAAGGAGGTTTCCGGCGGCGGCGAGGGCCTGCCGGGTGGCATTGGTGCGCTGTTCCAGCCGGGTCCGTTCGCCGGTGAGGGGGTGTGGCCAGTTGGCGACGTCGCCTGCCGCGTAGATCCCGGGAGCGACCTGGCAGGTGCTGTCGCAGAGCACCCCGTCGCCCAGGGGGAGCCCGGAGTCGGCCAGCCAGTCGACGGCCGGCTCCGAGCCGATGGCGACCACGACCACCTCCGCGGGCAGCTCGGTGCCGTCGTCAAGGAGCACCCCGGTGACCCATCCCCCCGCACCGAGCAGGTCGGTGACGCCGCGGCCCATCCACAGACGGACCCCGTTCTCCTCGTGCAGCTCGGCCACCAACCCGCCCACCTGGGTGCCGAGTTGCCTCGCCAGCGGGGTGGACTCGACGTCGACGAGGGCGACGTCCAGGCCGAGGCCGCGGGTGGTGGCGGCGATCTCGCTGCCGAGGAACCCCGCGCCGATCACCACGACGCGCGGCCCGGCCAGCAGCTGCACGCGGAGCGTCAGCGCCTCGTCGAGGGTGCGCAGCACGTGCACACCGGCCAGGTCGCGGCCGAAGGGCAGGTGACGGGGGCGCAGCCCGGTGGCGATGATCAGGCCGTCGTAGTCCAGCCGGCCCCCGTCGTCCAGCGTGACGGTGCGGGCCACCGGGTCCACGTGGGTTGCGCGGCAGCCCAGTTTCAGGTCCATCCGGAGGCGTTGGATGGCGACGTCCTGCCGCAGGGTGGTCCCGTGCGGTTCCAGATCGCCGGTCAGGACCCGCTTGGACAGCGGCGGGCGGTCGTACGGCGGCCGCAGTTCGTCGCCCACCATGGTCAGGGTGCCGGTGAAGCCTTGGAGCCGCAGGGCGTCGGCCGCGGTGAGGCCCGCGGCCGACGCGCCCACCAGGACGATGTGGTCCATGGCAGGCACTACTTCGCCACCTCGATGGCCAGCGCGGGGCAGAGCGCGGCGGCGTTCTCGACCTGGGGGCGCAGGGCGTCCGGCGGGAGGTCGTCGAGCAGGACGACGATGCCGTCCTCGTCGCGCTGGTCGAAGACGTCGGGGGCGGCAAGTACACACTGGCCTGCGCCGACGCACTTGTCCTCGTCGATGATGACCTTCATGGGATGCTCCGTGTTCCGTGTTCCGTTTTGATGCGGGGTCGGGGTGCTGGGTGCCGGTGGCGGTGGTTCGTACCGGTCGACTACCAGGCCACGGGCAGCTCGTGGACGCCGTAGATGACCATGTCGTGGCGCATCGGCACGTCCTCGGCCGGAACCGCGAGCCGCAGGGTGGGGAACCGGTCGAACAGGGCGCGCAGGGCCGCCTTCATCTCCACCCGGGCCAACTGCTGCCCGATGCACTGGTGGATGCCGTGGCCGAACGCGAGGTGCGGGCTGCGCGCCCGGGCCACGTCCAACTGGTCGGGGTCGTCCGAGAACTTCTCCGCGTCCCGGTTCCCCGAGGACAAGGCGGTCACCACCAGGGAGCCGGCCTTGATCCGGTGGCCGTGCAGTTCCACGTCCTCCAGCGCCACGCGGCGCAGGCCGTACTGGATGATGGTGAGGTAGCGCAGCAGCTCCTCGATCGCGTCGTCCCACCGGGCGGGGTCGGCGCGGAGCGCCGCCGACTGGTCGGGGTTCTCCAGCAGGCACAGGGTGCCCAGCGCGATCATGTTCGCGGTCGTCTCGTGCCCGGCGAACAGCAACAGCGACCCCACGCCGGCCAGTTCCTCATCGGTGAGCTCGCCCGCTTCCGCCAACTTGCCGAGGATGTCGTCGGTGGGTTCGGCGCGCTTGGCACGCACCAGCCGGTGCATGTGCTGCCGCAGCGCCTCCCAGGCTCCCTGGACCACCTCGGCGTCCGCGGTGAGGCTGAGCATGTTGGCCGAGTTCCGCTGGAACTCCTCGCGGTCGGCGTACGGCACCCCGAGCAGCTCACAGATCACCAGCGAGGGAATCGGCAGCGCGAAGGCCTGGACGAGGTCGACCGGGGCCCCGGCGCCGGCCATCGCGTCCAGCCGCTCGGCGACGATCTGCTCCACCGCGGGGATCAGCTGCCGCATCCGGCGCACGGTGAACTCGCCGGTGAGCAGCCGCCGGAACCGGGTGTGCTCCGGCGCGTCCATGAAGATGAACCATCCCGGGCGCACCGGCGGCGTGCCGTCGGCCGCGCCACCGCCGGCCAGTGTGGGGCGGTTGGCGCTGAACCGCTGGTCGGCGAGCACCGTCTTGACGTCCTCGTACCGGCTGATCAGCCAGCCCTCCGCGCCGTCGGGGAAGGTCACCTGGGCGACCGGGGCCTGCGCGCGCAGCGCCCGGTACTCCTCCGGAGCGTCGAGCGGGCAGGTCCGCACCGTGGGCTGCGTCCCCGTGAGCGGCTGGGATGTGGTCATGCGGCAGTCCTTTCCAAGGGGGTGGGGCGTCTCGGCGAACGGTGCTCGTTGCGGTACCCGGCTCAAGAAAACCCAGCCCTGCTGACCCGCCCCGGTCAGCGACCTGACCATTGCCTGACAGTCGGCGACCTCGTCCTCCGGCACGGATTACGGTGTCGTGGACGCCGGGCCCCGGGGCGGCGACGAGTGCGCGACGCCGGGGAACTCGGCGGGCGTGACGGGGCGTTGCCGTCACGGACGCGGCTCGATCCGATGGGTACCTGTCATGCACTCCGCCTCACCGACCGACGGCCTGACCTTGCCCCGAGGAAGTGGTCAGCGGCTGCTCGTCGTGGACGACGACCCGAGAACGGCCGAGCTGCTGGAGACGACGCTGAGCCTGGCGGGGTACCAGGTGACGACCGCGGACCGCGGCGTCGCGGCCCTGCGCGCCTGCGCGGAGGTCTCTTTGGACCTGCTGGTCCTGGACGTGATGCTGCCGGACATGGACGGGTTCGCGGTGTGCCGGAGGCTGACGGAGAACGGGGCACGGCTGCCGGTGCTGTTCCTGACCGCGCGGGACGCGGTGGAGGACCGGGTGACCGGCTTCGCCATGGGCGGCGACGACTACCTCACCAAGCCGTTCAGCGTCCCCGAACTGCTGGCCAGGGTGCACGCCTTGCTGCGCAGAGCCGCCACGAGCGCGGAGCCCGGCCCGGTGCTCGGCTTCGCGGACCTGACCGTGGACGAGCGCAGCAGGCGGGTCCGCCGCGCGGACCGCGTGATCGCCCTGTCGCCGACCGAGTACAAGCTCCTGCGGTACTTGCTGGTCAACGCCGAGTACGTGGTCTCCAAGGAGCAGATCGTGGAGCACGTATGGCAGCACCACTTCAGCAACGGCGTCGTCGAGAAGCTGGTGTCCCGGCTCCGGGCGAAGGTGGACGCACAGGAGCCGCCGTTGATCCAGACGGTGCGCGGATTCGGCTACAGTCTGCGCCTCCCCGGAGACGGGTGACATGGCCGGCGCCTGGCGCGACTCCCTGCGGGCCCGCCTCATGGTGGGGGTCGTCCTGCTGGCGGCCCTGGGCATGGTGGTGGTCAACGTGGCCTCACTGGTGGGCCTGCGCACCTACCTCGTCGATGTCGCCGACGCCAACCTCACCAAGGCCCGCACCACCGTCCAGCACCGCGCCATGGGCCGGCGGTTGCGTGTCAGCGGCGCCATGCTGCATTCCCTGGTTCCAGGAGGCACCTACGTCGCGCTGCTCGACGGGCACGGCCGCGTGGTCGCACAGACACCGGAAAAGGGCCTCAACGGGCGGCCCGCGCCCCGTCCCGACCTGCCGGTACCCGTCCCGCACGGATTCGCCGAGCACCCCGTCACCCTGAAGACCACCGGCACGCCCCTGCCGAGATACCGCACCCTGGCCTTCCCCGTCGGCCCGCACGCCACGGTCCAGCCGCATCCCGGCGTCCCCCCGGAGCCGTTCGGCACCGTGGTGATCGCCGACAGCCTCGCCCCCACGGACGACGTCGTGTACTGGCTGATCGGCGCCGACGCCACGGCCACCCTGGCCGTGCTCGGGGGCATCGTGCTCCTCAGCCGCGGTGTGCTGCGCGTGGGACTGCGGCCGTTGCGCGAGATGGCCGCGACCGCGACCGCCATCGCCGGCGGCAACGTGGACCAGCGCATCGAGACCGCCGGCCGCCCCTCCGAGGTCGGCGAGGTCGCCACCGCCCTCAACCGCGCCTTCGACGAGCGGCAGCGCTCCGAGGAGCGGCTGCGCCGGTTCGTGGCCGACGCCTCACACGAACTGCGCACTCCCCTGACCACGATCCGCGGCTGGGCCCAACTGCACCTGCACGGCCTGGCCCGGGACCCCGAACTCGTCGAGCGGGCGATGCTGCGCATCGAGGACGAGGCGGGCCGCATGCACTCCATGGTCGAGGAGTTGCTGCTGCTCGCCCGGCTCGACCAGGGCCGCCCGCTCACCGCCGCTCCGGTCGACCTCGGCAGGCTCGTCCGGGACGCCGTCGCCGACGCCCGCGCCCTCGAACCCGGCCGGCCGATCACCGTCGAGGAACAGGGCGAGGCCTGCGCGCACGGCGACGAGGACCGGCTGCTCCAGGTGCTGCGCAACCTGCTGGACAACGCACTGCGCTACACCCCGCCCGGCACGCCGACATCCGTCAGGGTGCGTGCGCCGGACGGCGCCCACGTCGAGCTGCGCGTCACCGACCAGGGGCCCGGCATGGACCCCGACACCGCCGGCCGGATCTTCGAGCGCTTCTACCGCGGCGACGCCTCCCGCACCCCCGGCAGCGGCGGCACGGGCCTCGGCCTGAGCATCGTCAAGTCGATCGCCGAAGCACACGGCGGCACGGTGACCGTACACACCACACCGGGCGAGGGCAGCACCTTCACGGTCACGCTGCCCGCTTGCCTCCCACTCGCCGGCTAGCGGTCACCCGGGGCAGGAGGAATGGCACCGAGGAGGTTCGGGATGCCGCAGGCCGTGGCAAGGAGGTCTGCATAGGCGCTGAGTACCTGTCGGGTGCCGTTCAGGGCGCTACGGAGCTGGTCCGCCTCGGGCCAGGCCCGTTCGTGGTCGCGTCGGGAACGATCGGAGGGCCGGCGGCTCTCCCAGTCCTCCAGCGCAGGATGCCAGCTGGCCAGCAACGGCCGTAGTCCGTAGTTGAGCATCGCGACCGCCAGGTAGCCGAAGTTGTACTGGCCGTCCCGCTTGGGCTCCGCAATCTGCGGGCCGTGCCTGCGCAGGATTTCCCGGGTGCTGCCGAACAGCGAGTACAGGCTCGTGAGTGCCTCGCGTAGGAGGCCTTCGTCCGCCCGCATCGGCACCACGGAGACACGGGTGACAAGTTCCACGTACAGCTCCCAGGCCGCACGCCGTTCCGCATCGTTCGGCTCCCAACTACCGGCGATTTCCAGCATCGGCAGCTTCAGCCGTACGTCCACGGTCTTCGGAGCCCGCCCCATCCCAATTCCCCTCTCCAGAGCCAACGGCGACCTGCACATTCTCCTGCGTCGCCCACGCTATACGCGGGATGATTGCCGCAACACGACACGACGGGCACATGGTGACTCGGGGGGCCGCAATGACCGACGCCACGCAGCAGTTCTTCATCAGCTACGCGGGTCCGGACCGCCCATGGGCCGAATGGGTGGGGTGGCATCTCGAAGAGGCGGGCCACCAGGTGATCCTCGACGTGTGGGACTGGCGCGCCGGGGACAATCTCGTGCACCACATGGACCACGCCCTCGAAACGGTCGACGCCGTCGTGGCTCTTTTCTCCAAGTCCTACTTCGACCCCGAGCGATGGACCCAGGAGGAGTGGACCGCCGCGGTCGCCCGACGGGACCGCGTCATCCCGCTCGCGCTCGAACCCCTCACCACCGCTGACGTACACCCTCTCCTGGCCGCGAAGCTCCGCAGGGACCTCCACGGCCTGGACGAGACCACGGCCCTTGCCACCCTGCGTGAGGCGGTCAACGGCGGAACCCGCCCCACCAGCCCGCCTCCCTTTCCTCCCGGCACCACTCCAGCCAACGGCTCGGCCGCAACCTCGAACGGCACCAAGCCTCGGCTGCCCAGTACCACCGGTCAGCCCGATGTGTGGAACGTGCGCCGCCGCAACCCCGACTTCTCCGGTCGTGAGGCCGAGATCGCACAGCTCCGCGACGGACTGCTCAGCGGACAGCAGGCGGTGGTGCGCGCGCTGCACGGGATGGGCGGCGTCGGCAAGACCCAGATCGCTCTGGAGTACGCGCACCGGTTCGCCGGCCAGTACGACGTGGTGTGGTGGATCGACGCCGAACAGGACGACCAACTACCCGTCCATTACACCGAGTTGGCCGACCGGCTCGGCATCGCCAAACCCGAGGCCGGCTCCGAGCACAACGCCCGTGCCCTCCTCCAGCACCTGCGCACGGAACAACGCTGGCTCATCATCCTGGACAACGCCGAGAACCGTGAGCAGATCGACCCCTGGCTCCCCGAGGGCTCCGGCCATGTAGTGATCACCTCACGCAACCCGGACTGGCGGGGTATCGCCCACCAGACCGGCCTGGACGTCTTCAGCCGCCCCGACTCCGTCTCCTACCTCAGAACCCAGATTCCCAGCATCACCTCCGAGGAGGCGGACCTGCTCGCCAGGGACGTCGGTGACCTTCCGTTGGCACTCGCCCAGGCCGTGGGCGTCATCGGCAGCGGCATGACCATCGGCCGCTACCTCCAGCTCCTCACCACCAGCACGGCACGCATTCTGGAAGAGGGCGTCGCGCCCGGCTACCCGGCGCCGCTGGCCGCCTCGGTGGGCATCGCCACCACGGGCCTGGAGAGCGACCACCCCGAGGCCGCGGCCCTGCTGCGTCTCGGTGCCTTCTTCGGGCCCGACCCCGTTCCCACGAGGTGGCTGGAGAGCGCGCGTTCACAGCTCTCCACCATTCCCGGCGACCCGGGCGATCTCATGTGGCCACACGCCGCCCTCCAGCCGCTCAGCCGTTACGGACTGGCCCGCCTCGATCACGAGACCTTCCAGATCCACCGCCTCACCCAGGCAGTGCTCCGCGACCACACCGGTCCCGACGAGGCGGAAAGGATCCGGCGTGATGTCGCCACCGTCCTCAGCAGCACCGACCCGGGCAACCCGGAAGTACCGGATACCTGGCCCGCGTGGGCCTCGCTGGCCTCTCACCTCATCGCCCAGCACGCCGTCCTCAGTCATCGGCCCGAGCTACGACCCCTTCTGCTCAAGACGGCCTTCTTCCTCATTCGGAGCGGGCAGCCACGCAGCGCACTCAGCCTCACCACGCCCCTACGCAAGGTGTGGGCGCGCGAATTGGGGGAGGACCATCCCGACACACTCAGGTGCACGCAGTACCTCGGTCACGCAATGGCCGATGTGGGAGATGTCGTCGGCGCTCTGACGTTCGTCGAGGACACCCTCGCGCGTCGCCGACGTGTGCTCGGTGACGACCATCCCGACACCCTGCAATCCGCGAACGACCTGGCCGCCACCACATCGAGGCTGGGGAAGTACGCAGAGGCCCGTCCGATGTACGAGGACACCCTCCGACGACGACGCCACAACCTCGGCGACAACCACCCCGACACCCTGCAATCCGCCCACAACCTCGCCATCGCCCTGAACCGCGCCGGGGACCACGCCGAGGCCCGCCGCATGCACGAGGACACCCTCCGACGACGTCGGCACACCCTCGGCGACAACCATCCCCACACCCTGCAATCCGCCCACAACCTCGCCATCGCCCTGCACGACCTCGGCGAAATCATGGAGACCCACCGCATGCACACAGGCACCCTCCAACGGCGACGGCACATCCTCGGCGACAACCACCCCGACACCCTGCAGTCCGCCCATGCCCTCGCCATCACCCTGCACAACCTCGGCGAAACCGAGAAGGCCCGGCGCATGGATGAGGACACCCTCCGACGACGACGCCATGTCCTCGGCGACGACCACCCCAGCACCCTGCAATCCGCCCACAGCCTCGCCATCACCC
Source organism: Streptomyces sp. TM32 (assembly GCF_004122755.1). Classification (NCBI taxonomy): domain Bacteria; kingdom Bacillati; phylum Actinomycetota; class Actinomycetes; order Kitasatosporales; family Streptomycetaceae; genus Streptomyces; species Streptomyces sp. TM32. Next base: position 3,975 of record NZ_SDIG01000156.1, on the reverse strand, counting down.
TGCACAACCTCGGCAAACTGGACGAGGCCCGCCGCATGGACGAGGACACCCTCCGACGACGTCGGCACAACCTCGGCGACAACCACCCCGACACCCTCGAATCCGCCCACAGCCTCGCCATCACCCTGCACGACCTCGGTGAAACCGAGGAGGCTCACCGCATGCACGAGGACACCCTCCGACGACGTCGGCAGATCCTCGGCGACGACCACCCCAACACCCTGCAATCCGCCCACAGCCTCGCCATCACCCTGCACACGCTCCGCCGATATGAGGAGGCGGCTCAGGTACTTGAAGACGTGCGGAGCCGCCTGCGCCGCACACTGGGCGACCACCACACACGCACTGTGGCGGTCACCGAGAGTCTGGCCCACACATGGACCGCCATGGGAAAGCGATTTGCCGCCCAGCGCCTCCTGACGGGACAACGGAAGCAGGCCAAGCGCCGATTCGACCGGAAGAAGAAGCGTCGGTAGCCGACGGGGGGAGCGACGTCCAAGACGGTTGCCGGTGTGGTGAGTTCGAGGCGAACTCAGCGGCGTTCCGCGGCCGTTTCCCTCATCGGTGTGGTTTCGCCCCGGTCGTGGTGCGGCCGCCGGTGTGTGTCGCGTTCACTCTCTGCAGGTCGCGCATTGTGCGGGCCGGCCGGCCTACGCCGAGACATGCGGAGGTGCACCATGACAGGCGGGACAGTTCTGTTCGCGGTACCGGAGACCCCGGAGAGCGTCAGCACCGGGGCCGAGCAACTGCGCAGAATCGGCAAGGAGTTGGAGAACTGCGGTTTCGAAGTGCGCTGGGCGTCCACGGCGGAGGACGCCCAGGCGGTGTTGCGGACCGAGGCGGGGCTCGCCGCAGCCGTGGTGGACTGGGGTCTTCCGGAAGGCGGCAAGGTCACCGGTGAGCCGGGCGGTGCCGGCGTGCTGCGACGGGTCGGTCAGCGCTTCCAGAATCTGCCGGTCTTCCTGATCACGGCCGGCGAGGACCTGGAACACCTGCCGCTGTGGGTGGCGGAGACGGTGGTCGGCTACATCTGGCCGCTGGAGGACACCGCACGCTTCATCGCCGGACGGGTCGCCGGCGCCGCCCGCGGCTACCAGGAAGAGCTGCTGCCGCCGTTCTTCAAGGCCCTGCGCCGCTTCGACCACGCGCACGAGTATTCCTGGCACACCCCCGCCCACTCCGGTGGTGTCGCCTTCCTCAAGTCCCCGGTCGGCCGGGCCTTCCACGACTACTTCGGGGAGCGGATCCTGCGCAGCGACCTGTCGATCTCGGTCGAGGAGCTGGGCTCGCTGTTCGAGCACACCGGTCCGGTCGGCGCGGCGGAGCGCAACGCCGCCCGTGTCTTCGGCGCCGACCGCACCTACTTCGTCCTCCACGGTGACTCGACCTGCGACCGGATGGTCGGTCACTTCAGCGTCACCCGCGACGAGATCGCGCTGGTGGACCGCAACTGCCACAAGTCGGTCCTGCACGGCCTGGTCCTCTCCGGAGCCCGGCCGGTCTATCTGGTCCCCACCCGCAACGGCTACGGGCTGGCGGGCCCGCTGCCGCCCGCCGAGATCCAGGAGCGGTCGATCGCGTCCCGGATCGCCCGCAACCCGCTCGCCCAGGGCGCGGTTTCCGCACAGGCCCCGTACGCCGTACTGACCAACTCCACCTATGACGGCCTGTGTTACGACGCCCTCCAGGTGGCCCGAGCACTCGCCCCCAGCACCCCGCGGCTCCACTTCGACGAAGCCTGGTTCGCGTACGCCCGCTTCCACCCCCTCTACGCCGGGCGCTACGGCATGGCGGTGGGCCCCGACACCTTCCCCGGCCCCGACCGTCCGACCGTGTTCTCCACCCAGTCGACCCACAAGCTGCTGGCCGCGCTGTCGCAGAGCGCCATGGTGCACGTCAAGCCCGCGCCCCGGGCACCGGTGGAGCACGACCGGTTCAACGAGGCGTTCATGATGCACGGCACCACCTCACCGCTGTATCCGATGATCGCCTCCCTGGACGTGGCCACCGCGATGATGGACGGGCCCCAGGGCCGCTGGCTGCTCGACGAGGCGGTGACCGAGGCCATCCGCTTCCGCCAGAGCGTGGTCCGCACCGGCCGGCGCATCGCGGCCGCCGGTGACCGGCCGGACTGGTTCTTCGGCGTCTGGCAGCCCGAGTCCGTGGTCGACCCCGCCTCCGGGGAGCGGCTGCCCTTCGCCGACGCCCCGGCGGAGCTGCTGCGCACCGAACCGTCCTGCTGGCAGCTGGAGCCCGGTGCCGAGTGGCACGGCTTCGCCGGCCTGACCGAGGGCTACTGCCTGCTCGACCCCGTCAAGGTCACCCTCACCTGCCCCGGCATCGACGCCGGCGGGCGGATGGCCGACCAGGGCATCCCCGCGCGCGTCCTGACCGCCTATCTGGCCACCAGGAACATCGTGGTGGAGAAGACCGACAGCTACACCACGCTCATTCTGTTCTCCATGGGGATCACCAAGGGCAAGTGGGGGACCCTGATGGACGCCTTGATGGACTTCAAGACGCTCTACGACCAGGACACGCCGCTGGAGCGCCTGCTGCCCGAGCTGGTCGCCGCCCACCCCCGGCGCTACACCGGCCAGACCCTGCGGGCACTGTGCCAGGAGATGCACGACCACCTGCGCGAGGCCCGTCTGGTCGAGCTGCTCGACACCGCGTTCCAGGAACTGCCCGTGCCCGTCACCCCGCCCCAGCACTGCTACCAGCAGCTCATCCGCGGCGGCACCGAACGGGTACGGCTGGCCGACGCGGCCGGCCGGACCGCCGCCGCCATGGTGACCGTCACCCCGCCCGGCATCCCCGTCCTGATGCCCGGCGAGAGCACCGGCGCCCCGGACGGTCCGCTGCTGCGCTACCTGGCCGCGCTGGAATCCTTCGACCGGCGCTTCCCCGGCTTCCACAGCGAGACCCACGGCGTCACCCTCGACCCGGACACCGGCGACTACCTCATCGAATGCGTACGCCGGATCCCGGCGCAGCAGGCCGGACCGGCCGCGGAGTCCCAGGCCCTGCAGGCGCCGTCCCCGGCCGGCTCCCACCTGTCCGCGGACTGACACCCGGGGGGCACGCCCGAGCCGGTGCCACGCCGGGACCTGTGCCACGCTGGACCTGGGACCTGTGCCACGCCGCCCGGGCGATACGCCGACGGTCCTGTTCGGCGGCCCCGCCGTACGACCACAGGGTGAACCAAGGATCCGCCGGCCGGGCGACGTCCGGCCGGCGGAGTCGCACGTACCGTCGTGGGATCGACCGGAGGCCCAGGCTGAGGCGGACCGGACAGCGCAGTCAGAGCACGGAGAGCCGAGGCTCATGACATCCCAGAACCGATCATCCCGTTCCTCCCGGGGCACCGTCCTTCTCATCGCGCTCGGCTTCCTCGTGGCGGCCCTGATGGTCGGCGGAGTGCTGTGGGCGAGGAGCCACCTCACGTGGATCAAAGAGCAGCGGGGTGGGGGCGCCTGGTCCCTCACCTATGAGGCCAGGTCCGTGCGCGGCGAGGACCGGGCCACCGCCGTGCGCTACCGGCACAGCCCCGGTCAGTACGAGACGAAGGAGCGCGACGAACGGCTCGGCTCCACCACGCTTCCGTGGAGCACCGAGGTCGTCGTCAACACCGGCGCCGAGGCCCGCGTCGAGGTGACTCCCGCCGGGAGGGGGATCGCGTCCTGCCGCATCCTGCTCGACGGCGTGCGGGTGGTTGCCCAGGGGGCGTCCCCGGGCCCCGGAAAGCCCGCGGTCTGCGATGTGATCACCAGCAGTACCCCCGAGAAGTGGCCACGCTGAGGCCGCCGCGCCGACCGGCTCGACGCCCCGAACGGTCGCTCCCGTCCCCTGGCCGGCGCGGACGGCGGGGTGGCGGGGGCGCTCGTACGTCCGCGAGGGTGTCCTCGGCCTGTCGGACGGCGGGTGGCCGAAATCTGCACGCGTGGCGGGGAGTGCGGGGGTGGCGCTCGGGGG
>NZ_SDIG01000155.1:0-15747 GCF_004122755.1 Streptomyces sp. TM32 | reverse complement strand
CTCCCGCCGCCCGCGACCCCGCCCCGCCGGCTCTTCCTCGCCCGGGCGGTCGCCGCCGGCGCCTCCCTGGCCGCCACGGCCGCCGTCGGATACGGCACCGCGACGACCCTGCGCGGCCCCGTGGTGAAGCGCGTGACGGTCCCGCTGGCCAAACTGCCGCGCGCCGCCCACGGCTTCCGGATCGCCGTCGTCAGCGACATCCACCTCGGCCCGATCCTCGGACGCGCCCACACCCGGCGCGTCGTCGACGCCGTCAACAGCACCTCTCCCGATCTGGTGGCGATCGTCGGCGATCTGGTCGACGGCAGCGTCGCCGACCTCGGACCGGCCGCCGAGCCGCTGCGCGAGCTGCACTCCCGGCACGGCGCGTACTTCGTCACCGGCAACCACGAGTACTACTCGGGCGCCCGCCAATGGACCGACCACGTACGCGAGTTGGGCGTCCATCCGCTGGAGAACGCGCGGACCGCGCTGCCCGGCTTCGACCTCGCCGGCGTCAACGACATCACCGGACAGACCGAACAGGCCGGCCCGGACTACGACCGGACGCTCAGCGGCCGGGACCCGGCCCGTGCCGTCGTTCTGATGGCCCACCAGCCGGTGACCATCCACGACACCGTCCGGTTCGGGGTGGACCTCCAGCTCTCCGGCCACACCCACGGCGGCCAGATGTGGCCCTTCACGTATGTCGCCGCCGCCACCAACCCCACCGTCGCCGGGCTGCAGCGTTACGGCGACACCCAGCTCTACGTCACCCGCGGCGCGGGCGCCTGGGGGCCGCCGGTGCGGCTCGGGGCGCCGCCGGACATCACGGTGGTCGAACTCGCCTCACTGCGGGCCTGATCGCCAAGGTGATCACCAAAGGGATCGGTTGCGCCGAGAAGGTAACAACCCCTCTACAAAGTGCGGCCTCATCCTGCGTCAATCCGGACAGATACCGACATTCGATCTTGCAGTGACCGAGGCCAACTCCCTAGTATTTATTGACTTCATATTGTCCTCGGCGTGACGGCTTTGCGGGGCGGTGCGAGCGGGACGAGCGGGGAACGGGGAGAGCGGTAATGAGCGAGCGGTTCAAGGTCGACCTCGACGAACTGGACGGCGTGGTACGCCAGCTCCGGCGCCTTCGGGCCGATATGGATGAACCCAGCCAGAAGGTGAAATACAGCACGACCATCCCGACGTCGGCATTCGGCGTCGATTTCCTTGAGGCGGGGAAACTCGCCAAGGCCCATGACGGCATGCAGGAGTACATGTCGCAGGTCATCAACGCCCTCCAGGACCTCATCCACCGGTTCGGCGAGAAGACGGAAGCCAGCCGGGGCGCGTACGAGGACCAGGAGCACGAGACCAAAACATCCATGAACGGCTGAACGGCTGAGCGCGGCCCGCGGGACACATGGACGAGAGACGGAGCTGGACATGAAGGGGGGCCTGCATGGTTGACGCCAAGCAGGAGTACGACAACGCCAAGGCGATGGAGCAACAGCGCAAGAACCACGAGCGGGAGGAGCGGCTGAAGTCGTTCAAGGGTCAGCAGCTGACCCCCCGTTCGCCGTCCGACTTCCATCACCACGGCATCGACGCACTCCGCGCGATGATCGCCAACGCCAACCCCGAGGCGATCGAGACCTCCGGCCATCACTGGCGCGCCTCCGCCGACCGGCTCGGCGGCCAGGACGGCCAGGGCGGTATCCGCAAGGCCTTCATGGACGCCGTCGAGCACGCCTCGGCGCACTGGGAGGGCTCGGCGGCCCAGGCGTTCCGCAGGGAGGCCGGCAAGGTCCTGGAGAAGATCGACCGGACCTACCAGCACTCCCGCAACGTCGAGTCCACGCTGATCGGTTCGCGCTCCTCGGGGCCGGAGGTCGGCGTCGCGCACAACCTGCGCGCGGCCAAGACGACGATGTCCAAGATCCACGACCCGGGCCTGGTGGACCGGGCCAAGGACGACAGCGGCGACGACAGCCAGTTCAAGCGGGACATGCAGAACCCGAAGATGGACACCCGCATGGCGCTGGAGCTCAACAGGGACAGCCTGTCCCTGAGCAAGGAGCGCCAGGTCGAGGCGGTCATCGTGATGGATGAGCTGGCGGCGCATTACGACGGGCAGGGCAAGCGACTCAACGACGGGATCGAGCCGGGCGGCCCCGGCGACGACTGGCCGAAGCCCCCGTCCTCGCACCCGTCGCCGCCTCCGGTGCGGATGCCCGTGATCGGTGGCACCCACCCGAAGGACTCGTCGTCGGGCCCGGACACGCCCAACGGTGCCGGCGGCCACGCCGTCCCGAAGGGCTTCGACAGCCCGCACCACGTGGCGCGGCCCGAGGTGCCGGTGACGACCGGGCTGGACAGCGTGCAGGGCGGCACCCTCGCTCCGCCGTCGGTCGGCGGAGGCGGCATCAGCGGCGGCACGGCGGGCGGCCACGGCATGCCCGGCGTTTCGGGTGGTGGCTTCCCCGGTGGTGCGCTCGCGCCCGGCGCCATCGGCGCGGCCGGTGCCTTCGGTGCCGGCGGGATGCGCGGCGGTATGCCGGGCGCCGGCCTCGGTGCGGGCAAGGCGGGCGCAGTCGGTGCGGCCGGGCGCGGTGGCCCGCAGGCGCGCACCCGCGGCGGCCTGGTCGGCAAGCCGGGCGGCCCGGCGGGCGGCGCCAAGCAGGGCGGCTCGGGGCTGCACCGCAGCCGTGGCGGCAAGCAGGCGGGCATGGCGGGCGCCCCCGGAGCGAAGGGCAAGGGCAAGGGGGACAAGGAGCGCGGACAGCGCCCCGACTACCTCGTCGAGGACGAGGAGACCTGGACCACCGAACGTCGGGTGGCCCCTCGCGTCATCGAGTAGGCCGACGATAACGTCGCATGCGGCCAATGAGGGAAGGCCCCGCACCCGGGTGTGCGGGGCCTTTCCTCAGGCGGAACAATGCCGCCCGGAGCACAGCAAGAAGGAGCGAGGATGAGGGTCACCCGAACACTGCGCGCGACGGCGGGTGCTGCGCTGACCGGAGCGCTGCTGCTGGCCGCGAGCGGTAGCGCCTCCGCGGATCAAGTACGCAAGGATCTGTGGCCGCTGGAGGCGTTCGGGGCCCAGCAGCTCTGGAAGGACGCCACCGGCAAGGGCGTGACGGTGGCCGTGCTCGACAGCGGCTTCCGGGAGACCCATCAGGACCTGACGGGGCAGTTCCTTCCCGGGCCGGACTTCGGAAAGGCAACGGAAGCCGAGGGCGCCAAACACCTTTCCGGTGGTCAGGACATCCGGGACCACGGCACCGCGATGGCCGGAATCATCGCGGGGCACGGACACGGCCCGAACGGCTCCCAGGGCGTCAAGGGGCTGGCACCGGACGCGAAGATCCTCCCCGTTCCGGAGTACAAGAACAGCGGACAGGCCACCCGATGGGCCGTGGACCACGGTGCGGACGTCATCAACATGTCCTATGGCGGGGACCTGGCGGGTGACACCTGCGAATCCATTCAGTACGCCCTGAAGAAGGGTGTCGTGGTCGTGGCGGCCGTCGGCAACGACGGCTGGTCCCAGAAGAGCTACCCGGTGGGCTGCAAGGGAGCGATCGGCGTCGGCTCGGTCGACCAGTACGGCGAGGCCTCCGACGACAACAACTACAACTCGGACATGGATCTGCTTGCGCCCGGGGTGAAGGTTCCGGTCGCGATGGGCAAGAGCGACTCCGCCTACCGCACGTCCGCGGACGGCAGTTCGGCCGCCACCGCGTACGCCTCCGCCGCCGTGGCCCTCCTCAAGCAGAAGTTCCCGGATCTCACTCCCGGCCAGCTCGCCAACCGTCTCGTGAAGACCGCCGGACTCGCGCAGGCCGAGAAGGACAAGCACCTCAAGCTCCCCGACGCCCACTACGGCTACGGCTTCATCCAGCCCGGCCCCGCCCTGCGGCGCCACATCGAGGCGGGCCCGGCACAGGGCCCGCTGCCGATGCCGGACGACAAGGCGTCCCAGAACGCCACCGACAAGGGCTTCGACCCCGACCCGCCCATGGGTGGCAAGAAGGCGATCATGCTCTACGGCGGTATCGGGCTCGGCGTCCTCGTCGTCGCCGGCATCATCATCGCCGTCGTGGTCTCCGTCCGCCGCCGCAACAACCCCCGCCCCCAGGCCTGGGGCTGACCTGCACGGCACCCCTGGACAGCCGCATCCGTCCCTTCCGCGGGAAAAAGCAGGCGACGCGGCCCCGGCCGTCCGGCTAGCTTCCCGGTCATGGACCCCGTAGGTGACAAAGAAATACGTGCCTCCTTCGTCAACTGCTCGAAGGGGGAGGCGAGCAGGCTCTCCCTGCCGCCGGGGCTGGCCGGGCTCCCCTGGGACGACCTGGACTTTCTGGGGTGGCGTGATCAGGGGGCGCCGGACCGGAGCTACCTGGTCGCGCCGCGGGGCGACGCGCTCATCGGGGTGACGCTCCGGGTGCCGCAGGGCGTCCGGCGGAGCTTCACCAAGACGACGGTGTGTTCGGTCTGTGTGACCGGGCACCCGGGATCCGGTGTCAGCTTGCTCGCCGCACGCCGGGCCGGCCCGTTGGGACGGCAGGGAAACACCGTCGGCACCTATCTGTGCGCCGACCTCGCGTGCTCCCTCTACGTCCGGGGACGCAAGCGGTCCCAGCTCGCCGGGCGGCACGAGGAGACGCTGCCACTGGAGGAGCGGATCGCCCGTACCGTGCGGAACCTGGATGCGTTCCTGGACAAGGTGCTGGAGGGCGAGCGATAACGGCAGCGGGGGAGCGGGCAGTTGCTCCCCCGCTGCCGAGGATCTCAGGCGGGCGCACCGTCGTTCCCGGCATCCGGTGGCCTGCCCCGCTTCGCCGGCCGCGGCGACGACACGAGGAACTCGCCGAGCACCGCCGATATTTCGCGCACCAGGGGTCGTACGACACGGAAGCGGGAGACGGCCACGCCGCGGGCGACGAGCGGGGCGCCCCGCTCCACCAGGGCACGGGTGCGGGCGCACCCCGGTGAGCGGTCGTAGACCCAGTACAGGACCATGCCCATCTGCTGCATCCAGAGCAACTGCGGCAGCTGCTCGGCGAGTTCGGGCGCGTACGCGATGTCCGCCCCGGCCAGTGTCCGTCGGTGGAGGGCGATGGCGGCCTCCCGTGCCCCCCGGGACTCCGCGGAGAACGGGCTGAGCGGACTCTCGGGATCCGCGGCGTTCTTGAAGAACTGGGTCGCGAACTCGTGGTACGGCTCGGCGACGTCCAGCCAGGTGAGCAGGACGCCGCGGATCCGCCGGGCCAGGTCCTTCTCCCGGTCCAGCACGTCCTGGACGGCCTCGGCGTGCTGCTCGCCGATACGGTCGTAGAACCCCTGGACGAGGTGCTCCTTGGACCCGAAGTAGTAGTAGGCGTTGCCGACGGAGACCCCGGCCTCCTGGGCGATGGCCCGCATGGTGGTCTTGTCGTAGCCGCGGTCCTGGAAGAGGCGCAGGGCCGTCTCCAGGATCATCGTCCGGGTCCGCTCGCTCTTGGTGCCCGGCGCGGGGCGGCGCTGCGGGCCGGTCCCCTCGGCCGCGCCCGCGGCGCCTGTCGCGTCGGTTGTCGCTTCGTCCACACCCTGACCCTAGCCGGAGGTGACGGTGCACCCGCCGAGGCCCTCGGGGCTCTCGTCCGGGTCCCGGGTCCTGGCCCGGTAGCGCGCGGCGGCCAGGACGGCGGCGCGCGCCAGCGGGGCGCCCGCCGGACTGGTGAACCGATGGGCCATGGGCCGGTAGTCGGCCAGTGCCCACAGGCACACCACCCAGGCCGCGTGGCCGGTGTAGACCTGTCCGCTGTCCCCGATCACGGTGATCTCCCGCAGCGTGGCCTCGTGGTCGAGGCCGGGGAAGCGGGCGCGCGTCTCGGCGGTGGCCACCGGCAGCAGCTCCAGGGGGACCAGCTGCCGCTGCTTCACCAGCCAGTCGTGCACCCGTGTGCACAGCGGGCACTTGGGGTCGTACAGCACCGTGAGCCGGCGGACCGGGACGGCGGCGCCGCCCCGGTCCGCCAGGTGGCCGGCCACCTCGCTCACACCCCCGTGGCGGGCGCGGTCTCGGTCCAGCCCTGCGGTGCGACCGGCGGCAGCTGCTCGCGCTCCATCACTCCGCGCCGGCGGATCTTGTTCAGGACGAAGACGTTGGTCAGGTGCAGCACCCCGAGCACCAGCAGGACGACACCGAGCTTGACCGACAGGGCCTCGACGAGCCGGCGGGTGTCGGGGACGGCGTCCGCGGCCTTCAGATACAGCGCCACGAAGCCGAGGTTGACGAGGTAGAAGCCCACCACCAGCAGGTGGTTGACGGCTTCGGCGAGCTGTTCGTTGCCCTTCAGCACATCGGCCAGGAAGACCCGACCGTTCCGGCTCAGCGTGCGGGCGACCCAGATGGTGAGTCCCACGCTGATGGCCAGGTACGTGACGTACGTGGTGACTGTGAGGTCCATACCCCACCCCCTTTGAACGTGTTCAAAAAGTAGGTTCAGCAGGAACTGTAGACCTGTTTTTGAACGCGTTCAAGTGGAGGAGGGTGTCTCCTCGGTGCGGGGATGTGCCACTCAAGTCCGCCGACTCCTGCGGGCGTTCGGCCACGGCGGGACCTCCGGAGGTGCCCATCGGTCCGGAGGTGGTGCGTCGGGGTTCCGGAGGTGGTGCGTCGGGGTTCCGGAGGTGGTGCGCGGCAGTCCGGAGGCGCGCGGCGGCCCGGAGGCTACCCGTCGGTTCCGGTTGCGGCCCGTCCGCCCCCGGACAGATCCTCGTGACCACACCGCTCGGGCAAGTGGCGCACACGCAGGGGGACATGTGCTCAGAGTGCATTTCACGGCGCAGGATCTGACGCGTACGCGCGTGGCCGACGGGGCCGACCCGCTCTGGGAGACGGCGCTGAGCCTGCACAGCCTGCGGATCGACCGGACCGAGCCGGCGCTGGCGGCCTGGCGGCGGCATGCCGTGCGGCACGGCCCGGGGCCGCTGCCGACGCTGTTCGCGCTGGTCCCGCTGACCGGCTACTTCCCCGACTTCCTCACCCCGTTCGCGTCCCAACACGGGGTCGAGCCCGGCCTGGAGGCCGTGATGAGCACCCCGCGGCAGCGGCTGCGGGCCGAGCTGACGCGGCTGTCCGGGCACCGGGCGCTGCCGGGGTGGGCGCGCGGTATCGCGGAGGGGGAGCCGGCCGCACTGCGGCGGCTCGCGCGCGGCCTGCGGACGTACCACCATCTGGCGGTGGCGCCGGCCTGGCCGCGGATCGCGCAACGGGTCGGCGCGGACCGGGAGTTGCGCCGGCATGCCCTGGCGCAGTCCGGGATGGAGGCGATGCTGCGGACCCTCGGCCCGCTGATGCGCTGGCGGCCGCCGGTGCTGGAAGTCGGCTATCCGGTGGAGCGGGAGCTGTACCTCCAGGGCCGGGGCCTGGTCCTCGTCCCCTCGTACTTCTCCTGTGGCCACCCCCTGGCGCTGGTGGACGACGCGCTGCCGCCGGTGCTCGTGTACCCGGCGCAGGCGGACGGGCAGGCCGAAGGGCCCCGCCCCCGGTTGTACGGAGGCGAGGCCCTTCGGGAGGTACCGGCGCTGCTCGGCGGCCGGGTCGGAACCCGGATCGCCGCGGGGATCAGAAGCGGCGGGTGATCAGCGCGCGCTTCACTTCCTGGATGGCCTTGGTGACCTCGATACCGCGCGGGCAGGCGTCCGTGCAGTTGAAGGTCGTCCGGCAGCGCCAGACGCCGTCCTTGTCGTTGAGGATTTCGAGACGCTGCTCGCCACCCTCGTCACGGCTGTCGAAGATGAAGCGGTGCGCGTTGACGATCGCCGCCGGGCCGAAGTACTGGCCGTCGTTCCAGAACACCGGGCAGGAGCTGGTGCAGGCGGCGCAGAGGATGCACTTCGTCGTGTCGTCGAAGCGCTCGCGGTCCTCGGCGGACTGCCGGCGCTCACGGGTCGGCTCGTTGCCGGTCGTGATGAGGAAGGGCATCACGTCGCGGTAGGCCTGGAAGAAGGGCTCCATGTCGACGACAAGGTCCTTCATCACCGTGAGGCCCTTGATGGCCTCGACCGTGATCGGCTTCTCCGGGTTGATGTCCTTGATCAGCGTCTTGCAGGCGAGGCGGTTGCGGCCGTTGATCCGCATGGCGTCCGAGCCGCAGATGCCGTGGGCGCAGGAACGGCGGAAGGTCAGCGTCCCGTCCAGCTCCCACTTGATCTTGTGGAGCGCGTCCAGGACGCGCTCCTTCGGGTCGATCTCCAGCTGGAAGTCCTGCCAGCTGGCGTCCTCCGAGATCTCCGGGTTGAACCGGCGGATCCGGAAGGTGACCGTGATCAGATGCGAGGCACCGTCCTCGGCCGCGTCCAGCGCGGCGGAGTGCTTGTCGAGAGTCGGGGTGCTCATCAGTACTTACGCTCCATCGGCTGGTAGCGGGTCTGCACGACCGGCTTGTAGTCGAGGCGGATCGACTCGGTGCCGTCTGCGCCCACCTCGCGGTACGCCATGGTGTGCCGCATGAAGTTGACGTCGTCGCGGTTGGGGAAGTCCTCGCGGTAGTGACCGCCGCGGGACTCCTTGCGGGCCAGCGCGGACACCGCCATGACCTCGGCCAGGTCCAGCAGGTTGCCCAGCTCGACGGCCTCCAGCAGGTCGGTGTTGAACCGCTTGCCCTTGTCCTGGATGGACACGTTCAGGTAGCGCTCGCGCAGCTCGCCGATCTTCTCGACCGCGGTCTTGATCGTCTGCTCGGTGCGGAAGACCATCACGTTGGCGTCCATGCACTCCTGGAGCTCCTTGCGGATCTCGGTGACCCGCTCGCTGCCCGTGGAGTTGCGCAGCCGCTCGACTTGGTCGACGACCTGCTTCGCCGGGTCCTCGGGGAGCTCGACGAAGTCGGCCGTGGCCGAGTACTCCGCCGCCGCGATGCCGGCCCGGCGGCCGAAGACGTTGATGTCCAGCAGCGAGTTGGTGCCCAGGCGGTTGGCGCCGTGCACGGAGACACAGGCCACCTCGCCGGCGGCGTACAGGCCCGGCACGACGGTGGTGTTGTCCGCCAGGACCTCACCCTCGACGTTCGTCGGGATGCCGCCCATGGCGTAGTGCGCGGTCGGCTGGATCGGGATCGGGTCCGTGTAGGGCTCGATACCGAGGTAGGTCCGCGCGAACTCGGTGATGTCCGGGAGCTTGGCGTCCAGCTGCTCCGGCGGCAGGTGGGTGAGGTCCAGGTAGACGTGGTCGCCGTCCGGACCGCAGCCGCGGCCCTCGCGGATCTCCGTGTAGATGGAGCGCGAGACGACGTCACGCGAGGCGAGGTCCTTCATGACGGGCGCGTACTTCTCCATGAAGCGCTCGCCGTCCTTGTTGCGGAGGATGCCGCCCTCACCACGGGCGCCCTCCGTCAGCAGGATGCCCATCCGCCAGATGCCCGTCGGGTGGAACTGGAAGAACTCCATGTCCTCCAGCGGCAGCCCGCGGCGGTAGGCGGCGGCCTGGCCGTCACCGGTCAGGGTGTGCGCGTTGGAGGTCACCTTGAAGAACTTGCCGGTGCCGCCGGACGCGAAGATGATCGACTTCGCCTGGAAGACGTGCACCTCGCCGGTGGCCAGCTCGTACGCGACGACGCCCGCGGACTTCTTGACGCCGTCGACCTCCTGGAGCAGCAGGTCGAGCACGTAGAACTCGTTGAAGAACTCCACGCCCTCCTTGACGCAGTTCTGGTACAGCGTCTGGAGGATCATGTGGCCGGTGCGGTCCGAGGCGTAGCAGGACCGGCGGACCGGGGCCTCACCGTGGTTACGGGAGTGGCCGCCGAAGCGGCGCTGGTCGATCGTGCCGTCCGGGGTCCGGTTGAACGGCAGGCCCATCTTCTCCAGGTCGAGGACCGAGTCGATGGCCTCCTTCGCGAGGATCTCGGCGGCGTCCTGGTCGACCAGGTAGTCGCCACCCTTGATCGTGTCGAAGGTGTGCCACTCCCAGTTGTCCTCCTCGACGTTCGCGAGGGCGGCGGCCATACCGCCCTGGGCGGCGCCGGTGTGGGAGCGGGTCGGGTAGAGCTTCGTCAGGACCGCGGTGCGGCTGCGCTTCGTCGACTCGATGGCCGCGCGCATGCCCGCGCCGCCGGCGCCGACGATGACGGTGTCGTACTTGTGGATCTTCATGGTTCCAGTCAGCCCCGGCTTCAGGAGATGTTCGGGTCGAAGGTGAAGATCACCAGCGTGCCCAGAAGGACGGTGAACACCGTCGCGGTGTACAGCAGCATCTTCAGCCAGAAGCGGGTGTTGTCCCGCTGCGCGTAGTCGTTGATGACCGTACGCAGGCCGTTGGCGCCGTGCAGCATGGCCAGCCACAGCATCAGCAGGTCCCAGACCTGCCAGAACGGGGAGGCCCAGCGGCCGGCCACGAACGCGAAGCCGATCTTGGAGACACCGCCGTCGAGGACGAGCTGGATCAGCAGGTGACCCAGGACCAGGACGACCAGCACGATGCCGGACAGCCGCATGAACAGCCAGGCCTGCATCTCGAAGTTGCCGCGGGAAGCGCTCCCGGTCTTCTTGGTGCGCTTGCGCGGCGGCTCGATGACCGGGGCGGGGTTGTCCACGTCGTAGAGCGGGACGCCGTCCGTCGCGGTGGCCTCTGCGGAGGTGGTTTCAGCAGACATCACGCGTCAGCTCCCGAACAGCGTGCGCAGGGTGTGCTGCAGCACGGGGTAGAAGGCACCGGCCATCAGCACGACCCAGACACCGACAACGGTCCACAGCATCTGCTTCTGGTACTTCGGGCCCTTGGCCCAGAAGTCCACCGCGATGACCCGCAGGCCGTTGAGCGCGTGGAAGAGGATGGCGGCCACCAGGCCGTACTCCATCACGTTGACGATCGGCGTCTTGTATGTCGCAACGACGTTGTCGTACGCCTCGGGGGAGACGCGTACGAGAGCGGTGTCGAGGACGTGTACGAACAGGAAGAAGAAGATGAGGACGCCGGTGACTCGGTGAGCCACCCAGGACCACATGCCTTCCCGGCCGCGGTACAGCGTTCCAGCCGGCACGGAAATACCCTCCGGGAGCGGGGATTGGGGCGCCAGCCGGCTTCTCTGTCGGTCGGGCCCGGCCGGGTACGGTCCTCCGGCCGCTCGTCATCGTATCGACGAGCTGTCGGTTCCTCGCGCGGGGGTCCTTAGGTGTGATCAAACAGGCACCCAACGGGCTATCACACCAGTGAGAACCAGGACGTTCCCGGACACGGGCGGCGATTCACTGCCCTACGGCGGCCATCAGCCGCCTCAGCCGGCCGCGGGCCAGCCGGCGCAGCTCGTCCGCGGTGACCGCCCGCTCCTCGTCCGCCTCGTTGTTCAGCCGGGTGCGGAGGGCGGACAGCACCTGGTCGAGCAGCTCGTCGTCGCGATAGCCGTCCAGGCAGATGACGAAGACATGGCGAAAGCGCCGTTCGTATTCGGCGTGCGCGGCACGCAGCGCGGTGTGGGCGGCCAGCGTGCCGGGCCCGCGGGCGCCGACGAGGGGCTGCGGGGAGAGCGACTCCTCGGCGAGCGCCTCGTCCAGCTCGGCCGGGTTCAGGTCGTAACAGGCCTCGTCGGAGGCGGCGAGCAGGGACTCCAGATCCGGGTAGGGGCGGTGCGCGGCGACCCGCTCGGCCCAGCGGCGGCTGCCGCAGCAGCGCAGGAGCACGGCGAGGTTCTCGTCCCGGCCCAGGGCGTTGAAGCGGGCGAGACCCAGGCCCTCGGGGCGGGGGCGCGGCAGCGCGGTGCCGCGGACCCACGACGATATGCCGCCACCGGGCGTGTGCGGCGGGGGCAGCGTCGGCGGCCGGGCGGCCGGGGTGTCACCGGACAGCGTGGGCTCCTCGGACGGATGCGAATGGATGGTTTCGACGGGTGCGGGGCGGGCTGCTGACGGAAGCTGGGGAGAAGCGGACCGAAGCCGGGACGCGGACGAAGCGGCGGAGGGTGTGACGGTGGTGCGTGGGACACGACACCCCGGCGGTATCCGGCGGTTCCTGGAGAGCCCTGTGAAGGGGGTGACCACTGGAGACGCCACGCTAACGACGCTTGTCGACCACTGTCCGACGGATGCGCGAATTTCACCCGGATGAGAAGGGTTTCGCGCGTGCGGTGGACGACCGGCTCCGCACACCTGGCAATGCCTTCGCCCCGAAAAGTGAGGATTGCACGATGTCGAACCCGATGCGGCCGCCGCGCACCCCGCGGCCCTCGGCCTCCCCCTGCCCCCGGACGTGGATCCGGAGCGGCACGGCCCGGTCGGCGCTGCCGGCCGCCGCGCTCACCGGTGCGCTGCTGCTCGCCGGCTGCTCCGGCACCGCGGACACCGAGCCGCCCGGCAGCACCAGCGCCAAGATGAACCCCTCCCCGGCGGCCACCCCCACCTGGGCACCGGTGACCGGAACGCCGCAGGTCATCCCCGCCGTCCGTAGCTTCCGCCGGGCCGAGGGACGTGGCTGGCGCCCGTCCTCCGGGGCCCGGGTGGTGGTGCCGGCCGGCGCGAAGAGCAATGTCGCCGACGAGGCCCAGCGGCTGGCCAAGGAACTCGGCGGGATGACCGTCGTCTACGGCGACCAGACGGTGCGGCCGGGTGACATCGAGGTGAAGCTGAGCGGAAAGAACGGGGCGGGCCAACCGGACAACGTGCCCGTCCAGAGCACCGCCGACGAGGCGTACACGCTCACCGCCAGCGGCACCCGGCTCACTCTCACGGCCCCCACCGACGCCGGAATTTTCTACGGCACCCGGACCGTCAAGCAGGCCGTCCGCGCCGCGGGCGGTCTCCCGGAGGGCACCATCGAGGACCGGCCGGACCGCCCGCAGCGCGGCATGTCGCTGGACAACGCCCGCAAGCCGTACACCGCGGACTGGATCGAGGCCCGGCTGCGGGAGATCGCCGACCTCAAGCTCAACCAGTTCCAGCTGCACTTCTCCGACGACCAGGGCTTCCGCATCCAGAGCGACACCCACCCCGAGGTCGTCTCCGCCGACCATCTGACCAAGGCCCAGGTCCGCCGGATCATCGCGCTGGCGCGCGGCCTGCACATCTCCGTCGTCCCGGAGCTGGACTCGCCCGGCCATCTGGGCGCCGTGCTGGACCACTATCCCGATCTGCGGCTGCGCAACGCGCAGGGCCGGGTGATCCCCGGCGCGATCGACATCTCCAACCCCAAAGCGGCCCCGCTGATCGACTCGCTGCTGAAGGAAATGAGCGAGCTGTTCACCAATCCCAAGGGCGCCCCGGCGTACTGGCACCTCGGCGGGGACGAATACCAGGCGCTGATGTCGTCCTCCCCGTCCACCTCGTATCCGCAGCTGGCCAAGGCCGCCCGCGCCAAGTACGGGGCCGGCGGCACCGTCGAGGACCTGACGACCGGCTGGCTCAACGACCGGCAGAAGACCGTGGAGGCGAAGGGCAAGAACCGCATCGAGGCCTGGAACGACGGCTTCTTCGCGAGCCCCCGGGTTTCCGCCGACAAGAACCGGATGGTCGACTACTGGACCGGCAAGGAGATCGGCAAGCGTCCCCCGGAGGCGTTCCTGCGCGAGGGCCGCAACGTCATGAACTTCAACGACGAGTACCTCTACTACGTCCTCGGCGAGCCCAACCAGTTCACGTATCCGACCGGCCAGCGGATCTACCAGAGCTGGACCCCGATGGTGATCCGCGGCACCGGGCCGGTGGCGGTGCCCGCGAGCATGACCGGCCCGAACCGGATCCCCGGGGCGCGCTTCGCGATCTGGTCCGACCGGGCCCAGGCGCAGACACAGCAGCAGGTGGCCGCCGGAATCCGGCTGCCACTGGCGGCGCTGGCGCAGAAGACCTGGGACCCGCGGACGCCCGCGCTGTCCTGGACGCAGTTCCAGGCGCTGGCCAACCGGGTGTGAATCAGGTGAGAGAACGAGGACGGCCGGGGCCGCCACCCCCCACAGGAGAGGCCCCGGCCGTCGTTCGCGAAGGGCCGTGACGGCCCTCTATCCGGTACAGCGCCGAGCGGCCCG
This sequence comes from Streptomyces sp. TM32, assembly GCF_004122755.1. Taxonomy (NCBI): domain Bacteria; kingdom Bacillati; phylum Actinomycetota; class Actinomycetes; order Kitasatosporales; family Streptomycetaceae; genus Streptomyces; species Streptomyces sp. TM32. Next base: position 1,771 of record NZ_SDIG01000155.1, on the reverse strand, counting down.
AAAGCGTCACACGCGGTGCGGGCAGAAGAACTGCCAGTGCTCTGGACGTGGGCCGGGACGGGGCCGTAACGTGCCTATCTGTGCAGGTGAGCGCGGTGTTCGCGGCGTTTTCCGGTGGCGCGGGGCAAGGCCTTCGTGCCGGGGTCACGCGCGGGTGCCGGTGTGCTTTCGGCCGGTGCTCCGGCCACTGCGTGCTCCCCGGTTTCCGGCGCCGCCGGGCCGGCGGCGCCTTCCCTCCCGGGTTCGGTGCCCGGCGGGCGCACGCGTTACGGTCTGCGGGAACATCCCGGTTACCGGGAGTTCCCGGCCGGCGGCAGCAGCAGTCGGCAGTGCAGCCACGGTGCCCGGTGGTTGTGGCCGGGCGGAGCAACAAAGCAGCAAGGACCGGGCGGCGGACATTCCGCGTGCGACAGGATGGACCCGTGCGAGGGGACGACATTCAGCCGGACGACCGTCGGCTGACGGTGGCCGTGCAGGCGGCACAGGCCGGAGACGAGGCGGCGTTCCGTACCGTGTACCGCGCCGTGCATCCCCGACTATTGGGGTATGTGCGGACTTTGGTGAGCGAACCGGACGTTGAGGACGTCACCTCGGAAGCCTGGCTCCAGATCACCCGCGATCTCGCGCGCTTCAGCGGCGACGCCGACCGCTTCCGTGGCTGGGCCGCCCGTATCGCCCGCAACCGCGCCCTGGACCACATCCGGATGCGCGGCCGCCGCCCGGCGATCGGTGGCGACGACAGCGAACTCGCCGACACCCCCGCCGCGTCCGACACCGCGGGCGAAGCGATGGAAGCCCTCGGCACCGGCCGCACCATGCAGCTGATAGCCCGGCTGCCACAGGACCAGGCCGAGGCCGTGGTGCTCCGGGTGGTGGTCGGACTCGACGCCAAGAGCGCCGCGCAGGTGCTCGGCAAACGACCCGGAGCGGTGCGCACCGCCGCACACCGCGGGCTGCGGCGGCTCGCCGAACTGATCGGCGACGCACCGGACGGCAGCCGGGACACCCAGCAGGACAGCATGCGTCAAGAGAGCCACGACGGCGGCGACGAAGGCGCCGAGCACGGCGAAAGTGCCCCCACCGGTCGGGTCGCGCGACGGCCCCGGGGCGGGGGCGGAACGGTGAGTGGGGTGCCGATACAGGGTCGAAGACGCCGCGACGGTGTGGCGGAATCGTACGTACCAGGTGTGACGGAAACGGCCGCACGAACGCAGAAGGACATGTGATGGCCGACGACCGGTACAACTGGCTCGACAAGAACACCGCGGAGCGGATGCTGCGCGGTGAACCGGTCGGTGCCCGGCACGGCGACGGCGCACGCGAACTCGAACAGCTCCTCCAGGCCGCCGCCGCGGTCGGCGCCAAGGTGCCGGAAACGGTCGAGCTGCCCGGCGAGGAAGCCGCGATGGCCGCTTTCCGCCGGACCGCCGGCCGCGGCTCCGCGGCCCACACCCGCAGCCGTGGCGCCGACGAGGCGTTCGGGGGCGGGCGCAGCACCGCCGTCGCCGAACGCACCCGGTTCGGCCGCCCCGTACGGCGCGGCTTCGCGGTCGCCCTCGCCGCCTGCGCCATCGGCGGCGTCGCCGTCGCGGCCGGCACCGGCGTGCTGCCCAGCCCCTTCCGGGGCGGCGAGCCCGAACCCGCCTCCAGCGTCTCGGCCGGCGAAACCCCCGGCACGTTCGACACCCCCGAGCCCGGCGCCCAGACCGACGGCACCACGGAAAGCACCCCCGACCCCACCCCACGGCGCCGCGCGCCGCGCACCGTGCAC
>NZ_SDIG01000154.1:0-15769 GCF_004122755.1 Streptomyces sp. TM32 | reverse complement strand
ACCAGGTGGTGACCGAGAGGCTCATGCCGCCAGCACATCACACCCGGATCGGTCCCTGGCCGCGGCCCGCCCCACCGGTCCGGCTCGTCCCTCCGGCCCCCGGGCCGCGGCCAGGGACCGATCCGGGTGTGATGTGCTGGCGGCATGAGCCTCTCGGTCACCACCTGGTATCTCGAACAGACCTCGCGCGCCGACCTGACCCCCGTCCAGGGGCCGCCGCCCGAGCAGGGCGTCCGTATCGCCCGGTCCGAGGTACCCTCGCCGGAGTTCAGCCGCTTCCTCTATACGGCGGTCGGCGGGGACGTCACCTGGACCGACCGGCTGAGCTGGCCGTACGCCCGGTGGGCGGAGTACCTCGGGCGGCCGGGCGTGGAGACCTGGGTGGCGTACGAGCGCGGCACCCCCGCCGGGTTCATCGAGCTGGAAGCGGGCCCGGACGGCTCCGTGGAGATCGTCTACTTCGGGCTCGTCCCGGCCTTCCGGGGGCGCCGGATCGGCGGGCTGCTGCTCTCGTACGGGATCGAGCGGGCCTGGGACCTCGCCGAGCGGTGGCCGGGGCAGGCCCCGACGAAGCGGGTGTGGGTGCACACGTGCAGCAAGGACGGCCGGCACGCCATGGCCAATTACCAGCGGCGCGGCTTCCGGCTGTACGACACCACGGTGACCGAGGAGCCCGACGTACCGGCGCCCGGCCCGTGGCCCGGGGCGGGGCCCGTCAGGTCCGGCGCGGCCGCCGGAGAGTGACGGACAGCACACTGTCTCGCGATGCGGGACAGAGTTGTCCATATTTTGGATGACGGTGGACTGGCCGGAGAACGGCGTGACAGGCTTCCGTCATGTCTCGAGCTGGAATTGCCTTGGTGAGTCGGCGGCACGTCGACCTCGGCCGCATGTCCAGCGCCATTTGTCGGGCGGGCTGAGGTCGCATTCACCAGGGCCTTCGGCCCTTGGCAGCACCCAGCACCACACCGAACCCCCGCCCCCTCGTCCCCGCCGTCGCGGACGCCCTGACGCCCCCTGCCCCGCAGGCCTCACCGACGCGTGCCACGCGCCGCACTTCGGTGTGTCTGCGCAGGTCAAGCCGGGTGTCCGGCATCCCCGTCCGCCTCCTTGAGCCCGCCCAGAAGGACAGACATCCATGGCCGCCACCCCGGAACCGACCGCAGCTGCCACGACCCGCCGCAAGGCCGGCCGCCACCGCGGCGAGGGCCAGTGGGCCGTGGGGCACTTCACTCCGCTCAACGGCAACGAGCAGTTCAAGAAGGATGACGACGGTCTCAATGTGCGGACACGCATTGAGACGATCTACAGCAAGGCCGGCTTCGACTCGATCGACCCCAACGACCTGCGCGGGCGGATGCGTTGGTGGGGCCTGTACACCCAGCGCAAGCCCGGGATCGACGGCGGCAAGACCGCGATCCTGGAGCCGGAGGAGCTGGACGACAAGTACTTCATGCTGCGGGTCCGCGTCGACGGCGGACGGCTGAGCGTGGCCCAGCTGCGCGCCATCGGTGAGGTCTCCGAGCAGTACGCCCGCGGCACCGCGGACATCACCGACCGGCAGAACATCCAGCTGCACTGGATCCGCATCGAGGACGTCCCCGCCATCTGGGAGAAGCTGGAGTCGGTGGGGCTCTCCACGACCGAGGCCTGCGGCGACTGCCCGCGAGTGATCATCGGCTCCCCGGTGGCCGGCATCGCGGCGGACGAGATCATCGACGGCACCCCGGCGGTCGAGGAGATCCACGAGCGCTACATCGGCAGCAAGGAATTCTCCAACCTGCCGCGGAAGTTCAAGACCGCGATCTCCGGCTCACCCGTCCAGGACGTGGTCCACGAGATCAACGACGTGGCCTTCGTCGGCGTCGTCCACCCCGAGCACGGCCCCGGTTTCGACCTCTGGGTCGGCGGCGGCCTGTCCACCAACCCCAAGCTCGCCCGGCGCCTGGGCACCTGGGTGCCGCTGGACGAGGTCGCGGACGTGTGGGCCGGTGTCGTCGGCATCTTCCGCGACTACGGCTACCGCCGGCTGCGCACCCGCGCCCGGCTGAAGTTCCTGATGGCCGACTGGGGCCCGGAGAAGTTCCGCCAGGTGCTGGAGGACGAGTACCTCCAGCGCAAGCTGGTCGACGGCCCGGCGCCCGACGAGCCGGTCTCCACGTGGCGCGACCACATCGGTGTGCACCGGCAGCAGGACGGCCGCTTCTACGTGGGCTTCGCCCCGCGCGTCGGCCGGGTCGACGGCACCACCCTCACCAAGATCGCCGAACTCGCCGCCGCGCACGGCTCCGACCGGCTGCGCACCACCGTCGAGCAGAAGCTGATCATCCTGGACGTCGAGCAGGACCAGGTCGACGCGCTGGTCGCCGGGCTGGAGGCGCTGGACTTCCAGGTCAGCCCCTCGCCGTTCCGGCGCGGCACGATGGCCTGCACCGGCATCGAGTTCTGCAAGCTCGCCATCGTCGAGACCAAGGGCCGCGGCTCCTGGCTCATCGACGAACTGGAGCGCCGGATGCCGGAGTTCCAGGAGCCGATCACCATCAACCTCAACGGCTGCCCGAACGCCTGCGCCCGCATCCAGGTCGCGGACATCGGCCTCAAGGGCCAGCTGGTCCTGGACGCCGACGGCAACCAGGTCGAGGGCTACCAGGTGCACCTGGGCGGCGCGCTGGGCCTGGAGGCCGGCTTCGGCCGCAAGGTCCGCGGGCTGAAGGTCACCGCCGACGAACTCCCCGACTACGTCGAGCGGGTGCTGCGCAACTTCGAGGCGCAGCGCACCGACGGCGAGCGGTTCGCCCAGTGGGCGGCCCGTGCGGAAGAGGGTGCGCTGAAGTGAGCGGGCCGAGGCCGAGCGGAGGACACCGTGAGTGAACGCGCGGCGCCGTTCTACTGCCCGTACTGCGGGGACGAGGACCTCCAGCCGTCCGAGGAGGGCCACGGTGCGTGGGAATGCCGGGCCTGCAGCCGGGCGTTCCGGCTGACGTTCCGCGGCCTGCTGGCGCCGGGCAGCACCGGCCGGCCCCCTTCCGCTTCCGACGGAGGTACCACGTGACCACCGCTACCGACCTTCAGCAGCTGGCCGAGCAGGCAGGCCGGGACCTGGAGGACGCGCCCGCCCTGGAGATCCTCGAATGGGCCGCGAAGACCTTCGGCCCGCGCTTCTGCGTCACCTCCTCCATGGAGGACGCGGTCGTCGCGCACCTGGCCTCACGGGCCTTCCCGGGCGTGGACGTGGTCTTCCTGGACACCGGCTACCACTTCCCGGAGACGATCGGGACGCGGGACGCGGTGGCCGAGGTGATGGACGTCAACGTGCTCACCCTGACGCCGCGGCAGACCGTGGCCGAGCAGGACGCCGAGTACGGCCCGAAGCTGCACGACCGCAACCCCGACCTGTGCTGCGCGCTGCGCAAGGTCCGGCCCCTCGAAGAGGGTCTGGCCGCGTACGACGCCTGGGCGACGGGGCTGCGCCGGGACGAGTCGCCGACCCGGGCGAACACCCCGGTCGTCGGCTGGGACCCCAAGCGGCAGAAGGTGAAGATCTCGCCGATCGCCCGCTGGACGCAGGCCGATGTGGATGCGTACGTGACCGAGCACGGGGTGCTCACCAATCCGCTGCTGATGGACGGCTACGCCTCCGTCGGCTGTGCGCCCTGCACCCGCCGGGTGCTGGAGGGCGAGGACGCCAGGGCCGGCCGCTGGGCCGGCAGCAACAAGACCGAGTGCGGGCTGCACGGATGACGGACCATCAGGAGATAGCCATGACGGGCGCCACGATCTGGCTGACCGGTCTGCCGAGCGCGGGCAAGACGACCCTCGCGCACGAGCTGGCCGGCCGGCTGCGCGGCGAGGGCCACCGTGTCGAGGTGCTCGACGGCGACGAGATCCGCGAGTTCCTCTCCGCGGGGCTCGGCTTCAGCCGCGAGGACCGGCACACCAACGTCCAGCGCATCGGCTTCGTGGCCGAGCTGCTGGCGAGCCACGGCGTCAAGGCGCTGGTGCCGGTGATCGCGCCGTATGCGGACAGCCGCGAGGCGGTGCGGGGGCGTCATCAGAGCGAGGGCACCGCCTATCTGGAGGTGCATGTGGCCACCCCCGTCGAGGTGTGCTCCGAGCGGGATGTGAAGGGGCTGTACGCCAAGCAGGCGGCCGGCGAGATCTCCGGGCTGACCGGCGTGGACGACCCGTACGAGGCTCCCGAGTCGCCCGATCTGCGCATCGAGTCGCACACCCAGACCGTGCAGGAGTCCGCCGCGGCGCTGCACACGCTGCTCACCGAGAGGGGACTGGCATGACGACGGCCGCTTCCATCACCGCGACCGGCCCGGGCCACGAGGGCGACTCCCCGTACGCCCTCTCCCACCTGGACGCGCTGGAGTCCGAGGGGGTGCACATCTTCCGCGAGGTGGCGGGCGAGTTCGAGCGGCCGGTGATCCTGTTCTCCGGCGGCAAGGACTCCATCGTCATGCTGCACCTCGCGCTGAAGGCGTTCGCGCCGGCCGCGGTGCCGTTCTCGCTGCTGCACGTCGACACCGGGCACAATTTCCCCGAGGTCCTCGACTACCGCGACCGCACGGTCGAGCGGCACGGCCTGCGGCTGCACGTCGCCCACGTGCAGGACTTCATCGACCGCGGTGAGCTGCGCGAGCGCCCGGACGGCACCCGTAACCCGCTGCAGACCGTCCCGCTGCTGGACGCCATCGAGAAGAACCGCTTCGACGCGGTCTTCGGCGGCGGCCGCCGGGACGAGGAGAAGGCGCGCGCCAAGGAGCGGGTGTTCTCGCTGCGCGACGAGTTCGGCGGCTGGGACCCGCGCCGGCAGCGTCCCGAGCTGTGGCAGCTCTACAACGGCAAGCACTCCCCCGGCGAGCACGTCCGGGTCTTCCCGCTCTCCAACTGGACCGAGCTGGACGTGTGGCAGTACATCGCCCGCGAGAAGATCGAACTGCCCGCCATCTACTACGCCCACGAGCGCGAGGTCTTCGGCCGCAGCGGCATGTGGCTGGCGCCCGGTGAGTGGGGCGGCCCCAAGGACGGGGAGACCCTGGAGCGGCGGCAGGTGCGCTACCGCACCGTCGGCGACATGTCCTGCACCGGTGCCGTCGACTCCGACGCGGACACCATCGAGGCCGTCATCGCGGAGATCGCCGCGTCCCGGCTGACCGAGCGGGGCGCGACCAGGGCCGACGACAAGCTGTCCGAGGCCGCCATGGAGGACCGCAAGCGCGAGGGGTACTTCTAACCATGAGCACGACCACGAACCCGGGCGCGATCGACGCCGTCCACGCGGGTGCCACCTCGCTGCTGCGGTTCGCCACCGCCGGATCCGTCGACGACGGCAAGTCGACGCTGGTGGGCCGGCTGCTGCACGACTCCAAGTCGGTGCTCGCCGACCAGCTGGAGGCCGTCGAGCGCGCCTCCCTGGGCCGCGGGCAGGAGGCACCCGACCTGGCCCTGCTGACCGACGGGCTGCGCGCCGAGCGCGAGCAGGGCATCACCATCGACGTCGCCTACCGCTACTTCGCCACCCCGCGGCGCCGGTTCATCCTGGCGGACACCCCCGGGCACGTGCAGTACACCCGCAACATGGTCACCGGCGCCTCCACCGCCGAACTGGCCGTCGTGCTGGTCGACGCCCGTAACGGCGTGGTCGAGCAGACCCGCCGGCACGCCGCGGTCGCCGCCCTGCTGCGGGTCCCGCACGTCGTCCTGGCCGTCAACAAGATGGACCTGGTCGACTACGCCGAGCCCGTCTTCGCCGCCATCGCCGAGGAGTTCACGACCTACGCGGCCTCGCTGGGCGTCCCGGAGATCACCGCGATCCCGATCTCGGCGCTGGCCGGCGACAACGTCGTGACGCCGTCGGCCCACATGGACTGGTACGGCGGCCCAACCGTCCTGGAGCACCTGGAGACCGTCCCGGTCGTCGCCGACCCCTCCGACGACCCCGCCCGCTTCCCGGTCCAGTACGTGATCCGCCCCCAGACCGCCGAGCACCCCGACTACCGCGGCTACGCGGGCCAGATCGCCTCCGGCGTGCTGCGCGTCGGCGATGCCGTCACCGTGCTGCCCTCGGGCCGTACGAGCACCATCGAGGCGATCGACGCGCTCGGCCAGGCCGTGGACGAAGCCTGGGCACCGCAGTCGGTGACCCTCCGGCTCACCGACGACCTGGACATCTCGCGCGGCGACCTGATCGCCCCGACCGCCACCGCGCCGGCCGTCTCGCAGGACATCGAGGCGACCATCTGCCATGTGGCGGACCGTCCGCTGAAGGTCGGCGACCGGGTGCTGCTCAAGCACACCACCCGCACGGTCAAGGCGATCGTCAAGGACATCCCGTCCCGGCTGACGCTGGACGACCTCTCCCAGCACCCGGAGCCCGGCGAGCTGGTCGCCAACGACATCGGACGGGTCGTCGTGCGCACGGCCCAGCCGCTGCCGCTGGACGCCTACGCCGACTCCCGCCGCACGGGCTCGTTCCTGCTGATCGACCCGGCGGACGGGACGACGCTGACCGCGGGGATGGCGGGCCACGCGTTCGCGCAGGCGGCGGCCGAGACCGTGCGGGCCGACGGCTCCGACGACGAGGGATGGGACTTCTGAGCATGCTCCAGGACGTGTTCTCGACCTTCGCGAAGGAGGGCGGCCGCATCGGCAGCGGCGCCCTGGGCAGCGGGCAGGGCGGAGTCGGCCGATGTGTGCGCTGACGATGTCTCCCTCCGCTCACCCCTCACCCTGCTACCGAAGATCCATCGATCTGCCGGGCGTGCCATAGGGGCACACCGACCCGGCCCTCCGAGAGGAACACCTTCCGTGTCTGCCGTTCGTCACCGCCTGCTGGCGGCCGCCGTCTCCGTCCCGCTGCTGATCGGGGCGCTGGGCGCCTGCGGCTACGGTTCCGAGGCCAAGAAGGACACCGCGGCCGGGGTCGCCCCCAAGGGGCCCAAGACCGACGGGCTCGATCACGTGACGATCGGGCTCTTCGGCAACACCACGCACGCCACCCCCCTGATCGGCCTCCAGAACGGCCAGTTCCAGAAGGAGCTGGGCGGCACGGAGGTGAAGTCCTCCGTCTTCAACGCGGGCCCCGCCGAGATCGAGGCGCTCAACTCGGGCGCCATCGACATCGGCTGGATCGGCCCCTCCCCCGCCATCAACGGCTACGCCAAGTCGCACGGCAAGAGCCTGAAGATCATCGGGGGTTCGGCCTCCGGCGGGGTCTCGCTGGTGGTCAACCCCAAGAAGATCAAGAGCCTGAACGACCTGAAGGGCAAGACGCTCGCGACCCCGCAGCTGGGCAACACCCAGGACGTCGCGCTGCTGAACTACCTGGCCGGCAAGGGCTACAAGGTCGACCCCACCACCGGCAAGGGTGACGTCACCGTCCAGCGCACCGACAACAAGGTGACGCCCACCGCCTTCCAGCAGGGCTCCATCGACGGTGCCTGGGTGCCCGAGCCCACCGCTTCCAAGCTCGTCGCCGAGGGCGGCAAGACGCTCCTGGACGAGAAGACGCTGTGGAAGGACGGGAAGTTCGTCATCACGAACATGATCGTCTCGCAGAAGTTCCTCAAGGAGCACCCGAAGGCCGTCGAGGCGGTGCTGCGGGCCTCGGTGAAGACCAACGACTGGATCCGCTCGCACCCGGCCGAGGCGAAGAAGGCCCTGAACGACAAGCTCGCCTCCTCAGGCGTCGCCGGCAAGGCGCTGCCCGCCAACGTCATCGACCCGGCGTTCCGGAACGTCCAGCTCACCGATGACCCGCTGGCCTCCACCCTCCAGCAGGAGGCGGACCACGCGGTCAAGGCAGGCCTGCTGAAGAAGCCCGACCTCAAGGGCATCTACGACCTCACGCTGCTGAACAAGGTGCTCAAGTCCGAGGGCAAGCAGCCGGTCGACGACGCCGGACTCGGCAGCAAGTAGCCCGCAGCACCGCACTCCCCCAGGAGGTGACACCGATGACGACCACCACGCTCACCAAGCAGCCCGCCACGGCGGACACGGGCACCACCGTGCCCTACGCCGCTCGCATCGACCATGTCTCGAAGTCGTTCGGCCGCACCGGCGCACAGCAGCATGTCCTGGACGACATCACCATCGATGTGGCGCCCGGTGAATTCGTCTGCCTCCTGGGGGCCTCGGGCTGCGGGAAGTCCACCCTGCTCAACCTGGTGGCCGGCCTCGACGCCCCGTCCGCCGGCGCCATCGAGACGCCGGGCGGCCGGCCGGCGCTGATGTTCCAGGAACATGCGCTGTTCCCGTGGCTGACCGCGGGCCGCAACATCGAACTGGCGCTGCGGCTGCGCGGGGTGCCGCGCGCGGAACGCCGTGCCGAGGCCGAGCGGCTGCTGGAACTCGTCCGGCTCAAGGGTGCGCACGGCAAGCGGGTGCACGAGCTGTCGGGCGGGATGCGCCAGCGCGTCGCGATGGCCCGGGCGCTCGCGCAGGACAGCCAGCTGCTGCTGATGGACGAGCCGTTCGCCGCGCTCGACGCGATCACCCGCGATGTGCTGCACGACGAACTGACCCGCATCTGGCGCGCTGCGAACGACAGCGCCGTCGGCGCGGGAAACCTCTCGGTCCTCTTCGTCACCCACAACGTCCGCGAGGCCGTGCGGCTCGCCGAGCGGGTGGTGCTGCTGTCCTCCCGGCCGGGCCGGATCGCCCGCGAGTGGCAGGTCGACATCCCGCAGCCGCGCCGCATCGAGGACGCCGCGGTCGCCGACCTTTCCATCGAGATCACCGAACAGCTCCGGGGGGAGATCCGCCGACATGGCCAGCACTGAGACCGACGAACCCGCCGCACCCACCGCACCCACCGCCCGCGGCGGCGAGGAGCCCTCGGCCGCCGGCAGCGACGCTGCCGGCACCAAAGCCACCACCAACGCCACCAACGACGCCGGTGACCTCGCCGGTCTGGAGGCCGGGCTCGACGCCCTCGAATCCCGGGTCGTCGCCCGGCAGCCGTGGCTGCGGGCCGCCGCCGCCAAGGCACTGCCGCCCCTCCTGGCCATCGTCATCGTGCTCGGCCTGTGGCAGCTCGCCTACCACGTCGAGCTGAAGCCGCACTACCTGCTGCCCAGCCCCCTGGACGTCTTCGACTCCCTCCGGCAGAAGTGGCTGGACGGCACCCTGCTGAGCTTCGTGTGGACCAGCGTCTCGCGTGGCGCCCTGGGCTTCGTGACCTCGGTGGCCATCGGTACGGTGCTCGGCCTGATCGTCGCCCGGGTCAAGGCCGTACGGGCCGCGATCGGGCCGATCCTGAGCGGTCTGCAGTCGCTGCCCTCGGTGGCCTGGGTGCCGGCCGCGATCATCTGGTTCGGGCTGAGCGACGCCACCATCTACGCGGTGGTGCTGCTCGGTGCGGTCCCGTCCATCGCCAACGGCCTGGTGGCGGGCGTCGACCAGATATCCCCGCTCTACCTGCGGGCCGGCCGCACCATCGGCGCGACCGGTCTCACCGGGGTACGGCACGTGCTGCTGCCGGCCGCACTGCCCGGCTACATCGCCGGACTCAAGCAGGGCTGGGCGTTCTCCTGGCGCTCCCTGATGGCCGCCGAACTCATCGTCAACGCGCCCGATCTGGGCACCGGCCTGGGTCAGCTGCTGGAACAGGGCCGGGAACTCCAGGACATGTCCTGGGTGCTCGCCGCGATCCTGCTGATCCTGATCGTCGGCATCGGCATCGAGCTGCTGATCTTCGCCCCGATCGAACGCCGGGTGCTGCGCAGCCGCGGCCTCCTCGTCAAGGGCTGAGCCCATGGACGTCCGCCCCACGCTTCTCGTCATCGCCCACGGCAGCCGCGACCCGCGGCACGCGGCGACCGTCTCCGCGCTCTGCGCACGGGTACGGGCGCTGCGGCCCGGGCTGCGCGTCGAGGTCGGCTATCTCGACTTCCATGCGCCCCGGGTGCCGCGGGTGCTGGAGCGGCTGGCGGACGGGACAGCGGGACGGCGCGCGGGGCAGGCCTCCGGGCGCGTACGGGACGTGGTGGCGCTGCCGCTCCTGCTGACCCGCGCCTTCCACGCGAAGTCCGACATCCCGGCGGTACTTCAGGAAGCCACCGCCCGGCTGCCCCGGCTGGCCGTCCACCAGGCCGAGGTGCTCGGCCCGTCCGCCCTGCTGACCGCCGCGCTGGAGCGGCGGCTGGCGCAGGCCGGGCTGCGGCCCGGCGACCGCCGTTCGACCGGGGTCGTCCTGGCCGCGGCGGGCTCCTCCGACCCGGAGGCGATCGCAGTGATCGCTGAAACCGCGCGGGAGTGGCGGCGCACCGCTGGTTGGTGCGCCGTGCGACCTGCGTTCGCCTCCGCATCTCTTCCCCGCACGGCCGATGCCGTGCGGGAGCTGCGCGCCGAGGGCGTCGACCGGGTGGCCGTCGCCCCGTACGTCATCGCCCCCGGCTTCCTGCCGGACCGCATCGCCGCCGGGGCCCGCGAGGCCGGCGCCGATGTCCTGGCGCCGGTCCTGGGGGCCGCGCCCGAGCTGGCCCGGCTGCTGCTCCGGCGGTACGACGACGCGGTCGCGGTCGCGGACCGGGCCGGTGCGGACCGGTCGGCGCTGATCGCCTGACCGGTCCGGCCCGGTGCGCCGGTCAGCCGGCCGCGGTGTGCAGCCAGACCGTGGTCCACGGCGGCAGATGGCCGCCGGTGACCGGTGCGGAGGACAGCAGCAGCTCGCCGGCCGGCAACGGCCGGGCCTCGTCCGACAGGTTGGCCACGCACTCCCAGCCGCCCGAGCGGCGGAAGTGGAGTATGTCCGGGGCGGCGGTCGGCGCATCGTCGGCCCATTCCAGCGCCTCGTCGGCGACCAGCCGGCGGCGGGTGGCCAGCGCCGCGCGGTACAGCTCCAAGGGCGAGGAGGCCACGCCCTGCTGCGCCTCGACGGACCACTCGCCCCAGTCCGTGGGCTGCGGCAGCCACGCACCGCCGCTGCCGAACCCGTACGAGCTGCCCTCGCGTCGCCACGGCAGGGGCACCCGGCAGCCGTCGCGCCCCTTCAGCCGGCCCGCGCTGCGGGTCCACACCGGGTCCTGGAGGCTGTCGCGGGTCAGGTCGGCGACCTCGGGGAGCCCCAGTTCCTCGCCCTGGTAGAGGTAGCTCGAACCGGGCAGCGCCAGCATCAGCAGGGTCGCGGCCAGCGCCCGGCGCAGCCCGAAGTCCCGTTCCAGCGGCGGCTCCTGGCCGTCGGAGAGCAGCCAGGCCTCCTCGTCGCGGCCGTCCGGGAGGCCGTAGCGCGAGGCGTGCCGGATCACGTCGTGGTTGGAGAGCACCCAGGTGGCTGTCGCGCCGGCGGCCCGGGCGTCGGCGAGCGCGGTGTCGATGGAGGCGCGCAGCTGCGGCGCGTCCAGCTTCGCCTTCAGGAAGTCGAAGTTGAAGGCCTGCCCCAGCTCCTGGGGGGTGGCGTAGGCGGTGCGGCGGGAGTTGCGCACCCAGGCCTCGGCGACCGCGATACGGGGCGGGTCGTACTCGTTGAAGACCTTGCGCCACTCGCGGAAGATGTCGTGGACCTCGTCCCGGTCCCAGAAGGGGTGGCTGCCGTCCTCGGGCAGGTCCTCCGGCCGGTAGCTCTCCACGCCTCCGATGTCGCGCAGCGGCGCGGCCAGGTCCTTGGCGAGACCGTGGGCCACATCGACCCGGAAGCCGTCGACGCCGCGGTCGGACCAGAAGCGCAGGGTCTGCCGGAAGTCGGCGCGGACCTCGGGGTTGTCCCAGTTGAAGTCGGGCTGCTCGGGGGCGAAGAGGTGGAGGTACCACCAGCCGTCGGGCAGCCGGGTCCAGGCCGGGCCGCCGAAGCAGGAGACCCAGTCGGTGGGCGGCTCCGCCCCCAGCTCGCCCCGCCCCTCGCGGAAGACGTAGCGCTCCCGGGCGGCGGAGCCGGGCGCGGCACGCAACGCCTCCTGGAACCAGACGTGCTGGTCGGAGGAGTGGTTGGGCACGATGTCCACCATCACCTTGATGCCGAGGCGGTGCGCGGTCGCCACCAGGGCGTCGAAGTCGTCGAGCGTGCCCAGACGGGGGTCCACGTCGCGGTAGTCGGCGACGTCGTAGCCGCCGTCGGCCAGCTGTGAGGGGTAGAAGGGGCTCAGCCATACGGCGTCCACGCCCAGGTCGGCGAGGTAGGGCAGCCGGGACGTCACGCCGGGGAGGTCACCGAGACCGTCGCCGTCGGAGTCGGCGAAACTGCGCGGATACACCTGGTAGACGACGGCCTGCCGCCACCAGTCGGTGGTGTTGCTGTCGGAGCCGAGGTGCGGTGCGGTCACGTGGATACATACCTTTCGGTGCGGTGTGCGGTGTGCGGTTGCGGACGTGTGACGGGGTACGGCGCGGTGCGGCGCCGGCTGTGGGGGGCAGGGTGGGGCCGGCACCGGCGCCGGCCCCTGGGCGAAGGACTCACCCCTTGACCGCCCCTGAGGTCATGCCCGAGACGATCGAGCGGCGGAAGATCAGGACCAGCACGCCGATCGGCAGGGTGGCCGCCACCGCCCCCGCGAAGAGCGTCCCGTAGGGGACCGTGTACTGGCTGGTGAACAGGGCGATGCCGACCGGAACGGTGCGGTGGCCGTCCTCGCTGTTGAAGGTCAGCGCCAGCAGGAACTCCGCCCAGGTCGCGGTGAAGGTGAAGATGCCCGCGGTGAACAGGCCCGGCCGGGCGAGCGGGGCGATCACGGTCAGGACGATGCGCAGCGGCCCCGCGCCGTCGACGGTGGCCGCCTCCTCCAGTTCATGGGGGATGCCGACCAGGTAGTTGCGCATGATCCAGATGGCGAACGGCAGGTTGAGCGCGACGTACGGCACGATCAGGCCGGCGTAGCTGTTGAGCAGCCCCACCTGCCGCTCCAGCAGGAACAGCGGGACGACCAGCGCGATCGGCGGGAAGACCGACAGCATCAGCAGAACGGTCATCAGCGGACCGCGGCCCCGCAGCGGGGTGCGGGCCAGGGCGTACCCGGCGAAGAAGGACAGGCCCAGCACGACGGCCGTCGACACCGAGGCCACCAGCACGCTGTTGAGCAGATACCGGCCGATGCCGTTGCGGACGAAGGCCTCCGCGTAGTTGCCGAGCGTCGGCGACGTGGGGGCCAGGGTCGGCGGGGCGGCGCTGATCTCCCCCGGACCTTTGAAGGACGACGCGAGCATCCAGTACAGCGGCAGCGTCGACAGCACGACGATCGCCAGACCGCCGAGGTTGACGACGTTGAGGTACCGGCGGATGCCGGACGCCGGTGCGCGGCGGCTCATCCCCGCCCCCCTTCGTCGGCCTGCGCCTTGAAGAGCCGCAGGAAGAGCAGACAGCAGCCGATCACGATCACGGCGGTGCTGGTCGCCACCGCCGCGCCCCGGCCGATTTCGAGATTCTGGAAGAGCGTTTTGTATCCCAGGATCGCCAGCGACTGGGTGGCGGTGCCGGGACCGCCCTGGGTCAGCACGAAGGGGAGGTCGAAGATGCCGAAGGCCTGGAGGATGCGGAAGAGCACGGCGATGGCCATGATCGGGCGCAGCTGCGGCAGGGTCACCTTCCAGAACGTGGTCCAGGCACCGGCCCCGTCGATCTCTGCCGCCTCGTAGACGTCGTCGGGAATCAGCATCAGCCCGGCGAGGACGACAATGGCGACAAAGGGCGTGGTTTTCCACACGTCGACCACCACCATGGCTCCCATGGCGGAGGCGGGCTGCCCGAGGATGTCCGGCTGGTGGCCGAGCAGCTGCTCGAAGAACCAGGTCAGCCCGCCGTAGGTGCCGTTGAAGAGATATCCCCACAGCTGGGCGGCGACCACATTGATCAGTGCCCAGGGCAGCAGCAGCACGGCGAGGACCCAGCCGCGGGCGGCGCCCAGCCGGTCCAGTACGAGCGCGGCCGCGGTGCCCAACACCAGCTCCAGCACGACGGTGACGACGGTGAAGCCGAAGGTGAAGGCGAGGGCCTGCCGCCATTCCGGGCTGCTCAGCACGGCGGCGTAATGGTCGCCCGTCAGGGAGCGGAAACTGAACCCGCCGTATTCCAGGCGGACATCGGCGAAGCTCAGCAGGACCGAGAAGAGCACCGGGAAGACCGTCACGGCACCGATGGTGAGCAGCGCCGGCGAGGCGAAGAGCCAGCCGGTGCGCGCCCGTCGGCGCCGGCTCGCACGGGCCGGACCGCCGCTGTGCGGGCCCGGTTCGTTCCGTGGGCCGGCCGGCTCGGGGGCCGGCTCCCGCGACACGGTCGCGGAGGAGGTCACGGTATTCACAGCGCCCTGCCTTCCAGCGCGGTGCGGATGTCGGCGCGGGCCGCGCGCACCGCCTGGGCCGGCGCGGTCCGGCCGCCGGTCACCGCGTTGGCCTGGGTGTAGAGCGCCTTGCTGACCTGGGAGTAGTACGGGGTCTGCACCGGCCGGGCGACCAGGTGCAGTTCGTGCGCCATGGTGAGCGTGGGGTCGCCGATCTTGCGGGCCTCGGGTCTGGTGAGTACCTCTTGCAGCGCCGGAATCACCCCGGCGTTCTTCAGCAGGATCATCTGTGCCTCCTCGCCGGCGCAGAAGCGGGCGAAGGCGACCGCGGCCCCGAGGTTGTGGGAGTTGGGATTGACGAAGTTGCTCCAGCCGCCGGCGCAGCTCACCCCGGACGGGCCGCCGCCGGCGAAGCCGGGCCGGGGTGCGACGCCGACCCGGCCCGCAATCTTGGAGACCGAGCGGTCGGCCGCATTGGCCCAGGCGTAGGACCAGTTGCGCAGGAAGACGCCGCGGCCGCCGGTGAAAGCGTCCTGCGAGTCCGCCTCGACGTAGGTGGTGACCGTAGCGGGGGTGACGCCGGTCTCGGTGAACTCCCGCATCAGCGCGAAGGCCCGCTCCGCGCCCGGCCCGTTCAGCGCCACACCGCCCGAGTGATCCAGTACGGGGGCGTCGGCGTCGGCCAGGAACTCGGTGACGTTGCAGGTCAGCGACTCCGAGACGTTCCCCTGCCAGAGGAAGCCGTAGGCGGCGTCACCGGCCCGCTGGATCCTGCGGGAGGTGCGCACCAACTCCTCCCAGGTGCGGGGCACCGGCAGGCCGTGCTTGGCCAGCAGGTCCTTGCGGTAGAAGAGGAAGGCGCTGTCGGTGAAGAAGGGCAGCGCATAGACGGCACCGTGGTACTCGCTGACCCGGCGCAGCGCCGGCGGGTACCCCTCCCAGAAGTCCTTCGGCAGCAGCTTCTGCAACGGCAGGGCAAGGGAGTTGGCCCCGAACTGGGCCGGCCAGATGGTGTCGCCGAGATAGACGTCGGGGGTGGGCGAGGCGCCCGCGAGCTGAGTGGTGACCGCGGCCCGATTGGCGTCGGTGGTACTCAGGGCGTTCGACTTCCGGACACGGATCTGCGGATGTCGGCGCTGGAACGCACGAATGATCAGGTCGGCCACCACGGGACCGCCCCGGGAAGGGATTTCGGACACCCACCAGGTGAGAGTGGCCGGGGTACGCGGGACGTGCGCAGCCTGGGTCAACAGGGTGTCCAAGGACTTGCCCGCGCAACCGCTGGTGAGCCCGGCTCCGACGGCGAGTCCGCCCGCGAGCAGGGTTCTGCGGCTCAAGGCCATGAGTGCTCCTCACGTCTTGGCTGTCACCGATGACAGCGCTTGCAGGCTAGAAGTGGCCTTGTCGTCAGGTCAACGGGTCGTGAACAGCAGATTTCGTGCGGGGATCACTTGGCAACGCTGTCATCGCCATTTTGTGCTAGTGCCGTGACCGCATAGGTTCGCCGGGTTGGTGCTCATGGCTCTCGTGCCGGTTGGATGTGACGACACGTCCGA
>NZ_SDIG01000153.1:0-15951 GCF_004122755.1 Streptomyces sp. TM32 | reverse complement strand
GCCCTGCCTGCGGGCCCGGTTCCGCAAGATCGTTCTGGTGTGGGCCGACGGCGGATACACCGGCCGTCTGGTCGACTGGGCAAAGGAGAAACTCCAGCTCACCCTGCAGATCGTGAAACGCTCGGACGACATGTCAGGGTTCGTGGTGCTGCCCAGACGGTGGTGCGTGGAGCGGACACTGGGGTGGCTGATGCGCTCGCGGCGTCTGGTGCGGGACTTCGAGACTCTGCCCGCTTCCAGCGAGGCGTTCGTCTACTTCTCGATGGCCATGCTCATGAGCCCACGCCTCGCCCGGACGGCTTCTGGGACGAAGCATGAGCAGTCGAGATGGGCTCACGCGGCGTGAACCGGCCCGTCGGCGACGCTGCCAGCCAGCCCCGCTCGGCCAGCCGCCTCGCCTTCGAGCGCACCCCTCGATCTTCCCGGGCACCAGCTCCAGCCGAAGCCCGGCGGCGAGCTGTCTCGCCGAGACCCCCTCGCCCCCGCCCGCCCCGGATTCCACCAGCTCGACGATCCGCCGGTAGTCCACCGCGAGCGCGTCCAACGCCGCCGCCTCGTGCCAGCGCGGCACGACGGACCCCACCACCGGGGCCGGGGCCTTCTCGCTCACGGCAGGCGCCTCCCGCACACCGGCATCAGAAGCCTGCACCTCCTCGCCCCCACCAGCCAGAGCCTCGGCGAGTTCCGTCCGGGCGATCACCCGCCGTTCCAACACCGCCTCCGCGTCCGCGAGTTCAGCAGTGATCCGCTCCAGCTCGACGCGAAGCTCCTCCGCCCGCACCCGGGCAACCGCCTCCCGCTCCTCCAACAACCCCATCACCGACGGCATCGGTCATCTCCACATCACCGAGAACGGACTGAACGCCCGAACTCTCCCGCAACGCCACCGAAACCATGCCTGAACAGCGGAAACTCAACGCTCACATCCGGAAAGACAACGGCTTCTCACCCATTTGTGGATCTTCATCTCATTCTGGCCTTGGTGATCAAGGTCAGGAGGAAAGGGCAACACCGTTGCGTTTGGATCTTGAGTCGTAGGTCAACCCTTGGTGAACGGCGCAACGGGACGTCCTGATAGATCAACTTGTGTTGAGCAAGAAGATCACCGGGAGTCCGTTGCAGGAGAAGTCTGCCATCACGCGCACCATCGAGACAGCCCCGGGTGTGTACGCCCCCGGGCATCTGGGCGAGCTGACCCAGATCGTGGACTTCGCCCTGGGACGACGACCAGGAGGAGCCGGCCGACGCGGTGTTGCGCCAGGCGGTCGGTCAACGGGCCCTGCAGCTGGCCAACGACCTCAAGCGCGGCCGCATCCCGCGGCGGGAGCTGAACCGCGCCCTTGCCGAAGCCTTCGCCGATCCCGACGACACCCGGGTCTACCAAGCCCTGGTCCGCTGGATGAAGGACCGCGACCGCAAGGCGCCCCAGCAGTAGGGAAGGAGTTCCTTCCAAATCTGGAAGGAACCGTTCGAGCGAATCGAACGCGCCCCACCCCCGCGGCCGGCCTTCCGTCGCGGGGGTGGGGCTCGGGACCTGCGCTGTCGGCGGAACGACCGGCGCCGCCAGGGTGGCCTCCGTGGCGTCGGGTTGCTCGATCGCTGTATCCGCCGGACGCGGCGAGTTGCGGCTCGACGGCGCGGAGACCCAGGTCCGCCGTCCGCGGGCGGGACGTCCGGGGCGCCGGGCGTTCATCTCCGGCAAGCGCAAGCAGAACACCATCAAGACCACCACCTTCAGCGACCACCAGGGCCGCATGCTGTGTCCGGCACCGCCCGGCCGGGGCGCATGCACGACCAGACCGCCGTGCGCACCGAGGGCATCGCCGAACAGTTCCGCCAACGCCCGAAGGTGAAGGCAAAGGTCGACACCGCGTACCTCGGCCTGGCCAAGGAGTTCCCCCACCAGGTCACCGCCCCGCCGAAGAGACCCAAGGACGAGGCATGCGACGGCGACAAGCGGGTCTGGAACGAGGCACGCCGACGCCAGTCCTCGGCCCGGATCTGCGTCGAGCACACCAACGCTGAACTCCGCCAGTGGGCACCGCTGCGCCGCTTCACCGGACGCCGTGACCCACTTCGCGATCGCCTCCCTGGTCTCCGACCCATCCGCCCACAGGCCCACCCGCCGCATCAACGAGCACGGAACTCGTGGCCGTCCGCCCGGCAGCCCGCTGAATCAACCACCAGCCGAACCGCCAGGCCAGCCTGTCCGAAAGCCAATTTCCCCCAAGGTCGTTACCTCGCGTCGACTCAGGTCTCCGCACGGGCGCGCTGAAGCGCGCCGGGAGCGGTGACGCTTGTCACAGTCCTGGTAGGTACCGGTGTGTGACGGCTGGTCAAAACTGTTGAGAATGATCTGACTTGTGTTGCTGCGACGCCATATGTATGAGAATTCGGTTTTGTGTTGAGTTGATGGCAGCTGATATTGATTCTGCCTGCTGGGGTGAGTGGAGCCGACGGGGTGTACTGACATGGGGGAAGCGGTGGCTGTTCAGGCTGATGGCAGGACCATTGCGGGATGTCTCGCGCAGTGGGTCGGGGGGCGTCGGGAGAATCTCCCGGGCCGTGTTTTCTTCCTGGAGTCGGCTGACCACCTGACAGCGGTACGGCACCTCGCGGACGCTGGTGACGTCGTGATCGCCCCGGACGGAGCTGAAGGCGTCGACGGCCCGGACACGGCGGTCACTGTGGTGCGCTACTCCGGCCGGTTCTGCGAGGCGGGGGACGAGATGTTGGTGGAAGGCGCCTACGCGGTTGAGCTCCAGGACTATCTGGCGGCTGCCTATCTCCCGGTCGTGGGTCTCACCGTTGTCAGGATCATGAATGAGGCCGACTGGAAGGCGTTCCTTCAGGACGCCGATCTCGCATACGACCAGGGCGTGTTCGTGGAGCAGCTCGCGCACCCTTCCGTACTGCTCGCCGACAAGGGCCCACTCGGGTTCTTGCAGCCCACAACGGCCGGTGACCTGCTCCGTTTGCATGTGACGGCGGACGGAGAGGTACGCCCGTCAGCGGGCGGGGCTGTACTGGGCACGGTGGCCGACTCGCTCGCGGAGCTTGAAGAGGCGGCTCGCCAGCTGCCCCGGGGCGGCGTGGGCGATCTGCACAGCGCTGTGTCGTGCGATGTCGTCTATGACGCCTTGGTGGAACGGCCCTGGCTGCCCCGCTACATCCGTGCACTTGAAGCGCTCCGGGCGACACGGCAGGACGGTTCGGTCCATCGGGTGTCCGGGTTCGGCGGCCGGATGGTGGAGGGCTTGGACGTGGGGAGGGTGGAGCCCGTCGAGGCTCCCTTGCTCCTGTGGAACGAGACGGAGGCGTTGCTGAACGACACCGTCTCCGGGCGTTGGTTCCGTCTCGGTTGCGATGCCGCCCGCTTGGTCGAACTGGTCGTGACGGCCGGCTCGCGCAGTGCGGCGGAGGGCAGCGCGGTCGCACTGCTGGGGATGCCTGTGTCCGTGGCCAGGCAAGCCATCGATGCCGTCGAAGCGCAGTGCCGCCACGCTGGTATCCGGATCGGCGGCCCCGCGGTCATCCCCGAGGGGGCCGGCCGGTGAAGTCCATGCCCCACCCGCTGTGGACACTGTTGTCCGCGCCCGGTGAGGCGGATCCTGCGGAACGTATCGCGGTGGCTGCTGAGGGCGTGCGGATTCGTTATGGGGACGGAAGCTGGGCGCTGTGCGCAACCAGTGGCCTGTGGAACGTCAACCTCGGATACGGCAACCGCGCAGTGGCCGATGCTGTGTCCACGGCCCTGGCCGAGGCTTCGTACCTGTCTTTGTTCCGGACCTCCCACGCCCCCGCTATCGCGGCCGCCGGCGCCCTTTTGGAGGTCTGCGGGCCCGAACAGTATGCAAGGACCGTCTTCTCCACATCAGGCAGTGCAGCCAACGATCTCACCATGAAACTCGTCCGCCAGTACTGGACGCTGCATGGAGACGACCACCGACGGGTCGTAGTAGGGCTCAAGGGCAGCTATCACGGGCTGACCTACGGAAGCCACGGATTGACCGGCGAGCAGCTGGGGCAGGCGCTCTACGGAGTCGACCAGCGACTGGTACGGCATGTCACCCATCAGGATCAGGGCGCTGAGCTGGCGGCGTTGCTCCGGCGAGAGGGCCACCGGATCGCGGCCGTGGTCGTGGAACCGGTCCTTGGTTCCGGTGCTTTCCCGCTGTCCGAGGAATTTTTGACGGTGCTGCAGGAACTCCGCCGCGAGCATGGTTTTCTTCTGGTCGCGGATGAGGTGGCGACAGGGTTCGGTCGCACCGGGATGTACTACGCGTCCGAGCGGTGGTCGCCCCGCCCCGATCTGCTGATCACCTCGAAGGGCTTGACCAACGGCACCTGCGCGGCCGCGGCCGTCCTGGTCTCGTACGGTGTGAGCGCCGCTTTCGAGCAGTCTGCCTCCCCTTTGGTGCACGGTGAGACCCAGGCCGGTACGCCTTCCACCTGTGCCGCGATCATGGCGACCATCGCCGAGATGGAACGGCTGTCCGCCGTTGAGCGGGCGGTAGCGTTGAGCGGCCGCCTGGAGGCCATGCTGTCGCGGCTGCTGGGCCATTCCCTGGTCGCTGGTGTCCGGGGGATGGGCTGCTTCCGGGCTGTGCGGCTGTCGCTGGAGGGTGCGGACCTGCCTCATGACGGCGTGCTGCGGGTGGTTTCGGCCATGAGGGAGGTCGGCGTCGTGGTGCAGCCGGGGCCGAGCTGCATTCAGCTCATTCCCGCGCTCGTGTACACCGGTGCCGAGTTGGAGGAGCTGGAGACCCTGCTCACCGCGGGGCTCGACCGGGCCGCTGAGGTTCTGCTGTGATCTTTGATCGCTGGGCGTGCCGTACGGAGGTGCGCGCGGGCCACGGCGTCACCGCTGCGGTCCTGGCGCGGTTGCCGCTGGGCCGCCGCCCCGTCCTGGTGGTGGACGAGGTGCTCGCCGAGCGGGCCCACGGGGTGCGGCGGGACCTCGCGTCGCTGCATGTGGAGACCGTGCCGTCCACGTGGTCGGGAACCGATTCCGTTGCCGCGCTCACCGAGCGGATGGCGGCCTTGCGGTGCACGGCTGTTGTCGGGCTCGGTGGCGGAAGCACACTCGACCTGGTGAAGCTGGCCTGCCTGGCGGCTGCAGACCCTCGGACCCTTCCGCTGCTGCGCGCCAGGTCCCCCCGCTCCGGGCTGATCCTGCTGCCGTCGGTGCCCCCCTCGGCGCCGGCGCCCACGGGTCCGTTGCGGGTGCTCGTGCCGACCACGGTGGGGACCGGTGCCGAGGCAAGTGCGGTGGCCTGCCTGCCGTCGCCTCAGGGCAAGCGCCTCGTCTCCGGTGAACAACTGCGTCCCGACATCGCGGTGCTCGACTCGGCCCATACCAAGACCCTGCCGCGGGAGCTGCTGGCCGAGGGCGTGCTGGAAGCGCTGTTGCGGGTCGTGGGCAGCGCGCTGGGCGAAGAGCCCGGTCTGCCGCATGCGGACGACGCGGCTGTCGGACTGGTCGTCCGGCTGGCCGAGGCGGGCGAGCGGCTCCTGAACGGAGACGCCACCGCTGAAGTGCGGCTCACTACCGCGTGGTTGAGCACCACCACGCACACGGGCTGGGCACTGGCCGGGCGTCCTCCTTACGCGGCAAAGCACTGGTACCTCGCCAACGAACTCTCCACCGTGCTCGGCGTGCGGAAGATGACGGCCACCGCCGCCATCCTGCCCGCCGTGTGGCAGCGGATTCGTGACGGCGACCGCAGATTCGGCGACGCACGGCGCCTGCGCATCGTGTGGTCGTGGGTTCGCACCACCCTGCCGGATTTGCCCATCGACCCGGTGGAGGGCATCACAGCCCTCGTGCTGCGGTGGCGGCTCGAGACTCCTTCGCCGACGACCGCCGCGGTGCTCGACCGGGCCACGCGCCGCGCGGTGGCGAGCTGGGGAGGGAGGCTGCCGATGCTCGGCGGAGTGAGTCATGCGGATATCCGCTCGCTGTTCGCGCAGGCCCTCTGTATGCCGTCCCCCGACTGGGAACCGGAGAGACTCACATGACTTCCAAGCGCACCGACACCAGGCTTCTGCTCCTGCTGATACCGGGCATGGGCTTCGTGCTCCTGTCCCTGTGGCGGACTCTCGGGCTTCCCGACTCCGTCAGGACGGTGCTCCAAGTACTTCTGATCGGCGCTCAGCTCACGCTGATCGGACTTGTTTTCTCGCGGCGTGGTCGACGTGACGAAACGACCGCGAGCCGAGCTGAAAGGAGGTGAAACATATGACCGGAGCAGTGATCGAGACCTCCGCCGGATCCGCCCTGAACCTCACGTTCGAGGAGCTGGAGGCGATCGAGGCACCCGGCGACAACTGGGACGACTTCCTCGACGGCGTGATCGTCGGCGGGACGATGGTGGGTATCGGCGTGGCCATCACCTGATGCCCCGGCACGTCACGGCCTGGATCACGGGCGACAGACACACCCGCAAAGAGGCGAAGGGAGGTGAACACTTTGATGAATGAGCAGCACACCGCTGCGGCCGACCTTGGGGAGGGCGCAGCACTGAACTTCCGTTTCGAGGAGCTCGAAACGATGGACGCTCCTGACTTCTGGACCTGGTACGCCGGCGTGAAGGTGGGGGTCGTTGCCGGCCTCGGCGCCCTGGCGATCACCTGATGCCCGCCCGACATGGATAAGGCACACCAGCGAAATAGGGGGTGAAATATGAACGGGAAGACCGACGGGCTCGACCTGGACCTGAGCTTCGAGGAGCTTGAGGACATGGCGGCCCCTTCCTTCACGGACAAGGCGACCAAGATCGTCGTGATCGGCGGCATCCTCGTGGGGATAGCCACCACCTGATCAGCGAGTGAATGAGCATGTAGTCGGCCGGTGCCGTCGTCACCGGTGCCATCGGGGCCGGCCGACCGTCTGAACGATGTGAGCGGAAAAGCAATGGCGAAGACAGCGGAGCAGCCCACGGGAGCCGCGGGCCGGCTTGTGGGGGTATTCGGGGATTCTCTTCCCGTTCAGGACATCTACAGCCCGGAGGGCTCCCGCATGTACCACGCCCTCACTCAGGGCGACCGCTCCGAAATCCGGGAGATCCTGCGGGTCGCGCGTGGTGGTGCCGGCCCGGTTCTCGACCTCGCCTGCGGGGCAGGGCGGCTTACCCTGCCGCTACGCGCCCTCAGGCACGACATCGTGGCTCTCGACTCCTCTGCCGAGATGCTGCGGCTGCTCCAGCAGTCCTTGGGGGACACACCCGCCGCCGGGCCCCGGGTCGAACTCGTCGAGGCGGACATGACGGCATTCTCACTGGGCCGGCACTTTGGACTCGTGGTGCTCGGTGCCACGTCCGTGACCCTGCTGGACCGCAGGGACCGCGGCAGGCTCTTCGCGCGGGTCGCCGACCACCTCTCAGGGGACGGACGCTTCTTGCTGACCACTCTGGAGCCCACCGGCACCAGCGGCCAGGTTACGGAGTCCGTCCAGCTGGTGATCGGCGAGAACGGTGAGCACCCTGCGCTGCACCTGCTCACCGAGCACCTGGACACGGGCCGCAATGTCCGGTCCATCAGTGTGCTGCGGCAAACCGTCACCCAGGGTGCCGTGGTGAAGAACGAACTCTTCACCTCCCGTACGCACGTGGTGACGGTGGACGAACTGCGCGGGGAGCTGGCTACGGCAGGGCTGCGGCTGCTCGGCCGGTACCCCGTGGCCGGTGACGCGGCTCACGACTACCGCGTATCACTTCTGGAGTGCGCCCTGTGACACACCCGCTGCGCACTCTCGATGACACCGCGTTGGCCCGCTCCTGGTCGGTGCTGCCGCCTTCGGGACCTCAAGAGCCCCTGTGGCGCGTCATGGTGGACATCGGACTTCTGGACACGGGTGGACAGACACGGACAGCCCAGGACTATCCGCTGCATCTCGTCGGTGCGTACGACGTGAGCAGGCGTAGCGCCCTCCAGCGCGGCGCGGGTGAGGCGGTGGAACGGTTTGCTCTGGTGCCGCGCCACGGGCGCGGCCCACACCCGGTACGCGCCCTCGCCGGAGAGCTGGGCCGGGAAGCCTTGCAGTTCGCCGCGCCTGGAGCGGTACTCGGGCACCCGGACGCGAGGACAGTGCCCTTGGACTGGTACCGGGGCACACGGCTCGCCGATGACGCCCCCTTCCTCATCCCTGCCCCGCTCGTCGACTGGAACGGCGCGGACGGCACGGATGACGACCTGAGCAGAAGTGGTCCGGGTCCGGACAGGGACGGGGGTGTGATCGCGGCAACGGACGCGCGAAGCCTGTTCGACCCCTCCCCGTCCGGTGCCGCGTCGGGAGCCGGCACGCAAAGCGCCACTCGGTCAGCCCTGCTGGAGATCATCGAACGGGATGCCGTCACCGTTGCGTGGGCGGCCCAACTTGCCCTGGCGGCCGTGGACATCGACCGGGCGACGGCCGGCGAAGCCTCATCAGGGGACGTGCGAAGCCTTCGGACACTTGTCGATGCCGCGCGCGCCGCGGCTCTGGAACCGGTGTTCGCACGGATACCCACCTGTATGCCGTCTGTGGAGTGCGTGGTCTGTGTGATCGTCGACCGTTCGGGCGGAGGGCAGAGCGGCGCCGTCGGCGCGAAGGCGTCGGGAGACGGCATACGCAATCTGCTCGGCGCACTGCAAGAGGCACTCCAGATCCATGGGTTGCTCCGCCGTTTCACAGAGCATCTGACGCCGCCAAAGGTGCGTCCCGCGGTGGTTCGCCACGACGTCGACCGCGCATGGACCTGGACCACCCCTGACGCAGTGGACGCCCTCGAACGCTGGACGCGGCACTTCACCCCCGAACCCTGGACCGCTCCCCACGCCAGCCCCACTCGGGACGAACTGGTAGCCGCCCTCGTGGCTGACGGCGCCGACCCCGTCGTGGTGCAGCTCACCGACCGGCTCCCCCCCTCTCTGCGCGCGTTGGGATGGGCTGCGGTCAAGGTCATCTGCCAGGGCTACCAGGGGCTGCGGATGGACGAACGACACGAGTTCGGCTGGGCGCACGACCGGATCCGCAGCGCCGCCCGGCGCACCGGCCGTCCCGCGACGGTGGCTGCGCGAGACATCCCCTACGGCCTCGCGCACCCCCTCATCTGAGCCCTGGCTCACACCACCACCAGTTCGGAGAACACGAGATGTCTGCCGGGGCCATCGCCCGCCACCCCAGACTGGCCCCGGACGTGAACGTCTGCGCCCCTGCAACCAGCGACCTGCCGTGGGTCATCACCGTGGCAGACCAGCCCCGCGCTCGGGTGAGCGCCGACATTGCCAGGGTCCTGGCACTGATCGACGGCCAGCGCGACCGCGCAGCCCTCCTCGCCGCCCTCGGCGAGCCATGGACCGGGTCGGCGCTGGACCGGGTCATCGAGCGGATCGCCGCCGCGGGGCTGCTCGACGACAACGCACGCCGTCCCGCCAAGCGGCGGCGCATCGCCTTCCGGCCGCCGCTCACCGTGCAGGTCACACTGTTCGACCCCTCCAGGCTCCTCGCCGTCACCCGCACAGCGCTGAGGGTCGTCATCGGGCGGGCAGGACTGGCACTCGCGGTCCTGCTCGCCCTGACCGGGCTGCTCGCCCTCGGGCTGCTCGGCAACAAGGTGATGGATGTTCTTGCGTCCCCGATGCCGCTCACCACTGCGGCTGCGCTGTCGCTGGCCATGGGGTTGGCGACCGTTCTGCACGAGCTGGGACACGGGGCGGTGCTCACGCACTTCGGCGGCCGCCCGCACCGTCTGGGCGTCATGCTCTTCTATCTCACCCCGGCCCTCTTCTGCGATGTCAGCGACGGCTGGCGGCTCCCGCGACGTCAGCAGCGGGTGGCGGTGGCCCTCGCGGGGATCATCGTGCACTGCGTGCTGGGGGCACTGGCTGCCTGGACGGCCTTCGCGGCTCCCGCCGGGACCTTTGAGCGCGGGATGCTCCTGTTCTCCATGACCTGCTACTTCCTGGGCCTCGCCAACCTCGTACCGCTGGTGAAGCTGGACGGCTACTTCGCCCTGGTGGGCCATCTCGACGTCCCGAACCTGCGGTCCAAAGCCACCACGGACGCCCGGCACATGCTGTCCGCCCGGCTCTTCGGGAGCCGCTACGAAAGTGAACTCCCGCAATTCCGCTGGGCGGTGGCGTACGGACTGGCCTGCATGCTCTTTCCCGTCGTGCTGGTGTCGGTGGCCCTGCGCCGCTGGATTTCCGGACTCGCCGGTACAGGCGTGGCCACCGCCGTCATCTGCTTGGCCCTGCTCGGGCTGATCGGCTGGGTAGCCGGCCGTGCCGGGTGGCGGGCGCTACGCGAGAGCTGGGCCAACGGCGCCAACCGGCTGCGACTGGTCGTGGTCGGCGGGCTGCTGGTCTCCGTGAGCGCCGCGGCTGCCGCCTTCATCCACGTCCCGTACAAGATCATGGCCGGTTATGTCGCCGACGCCGACGGCGTCCACCTCGTACTCCCGGAGGGCGGTGACACCGGCCGGATCCGTGCCGGCGTGCGGGTGCGGCTGGAGACCCAGGGGCTGGTGCTGCACAGCACGGTGGGCACAGCGGTCGTGGAGCGGGATATGCCCCGCGCCGCAACGGCTCCGGTCACGGCCTTTCTCGCCGTGGGCTCCACAGCCACCCGTCTGCCGGCAACCACCTACCCCCTGACGGTGGACGGAGGGTGGCGTCCGGATGCTCCCGATACCGGCCGGGCACTGGTCGGCGACGAATCGGTGCCCGCCGCGGTGTGGGTCTGGCGTACCTACCTGGCGCCGCCCTTGAAGGTGCTGGGGCAGTGACCGTCCGTCTTCCCGGCCCATACGCGGCAGAGCCCGGAGCCGGGCCGCATCATCGAAAGCGAAGAGAGCCATGACCTCGTCAACTACGCAGCGCGCAGTTCTTCTGGACGCACTGACCGAAGCAGCCTCGCACTTCGAGGCAGAGCCGGAAGACGATCCGCTCATCGGCTGGCAGAGCCGGTCCGCCGGATCACGTGTCGCGACGGAGCAGGGCGACCGCTGGTTGCGAATTGTGTGGGCCAGGCCCGAATGGGCACGTGGCCCTTGGTGGCAGGGGAACGAGTCTGCGGGTGTCCTTGAGGGCGTCACCCGCCCCCATGTGCTGAGAACACGGGAATGGGACAGCGGGCCGCTACGGTTGCGGGCCGAGCTGATGACCCTGGTTCCGGGCGAA
Source organism: Streptomyces sp. TM32 (assembly GCF_004122755.1). NCBI lineage: Bacteria > Bacillati > Actinomycetota > Actinomycetes > Kitasatosporales > Streptomycetaceae > Streptomyces > Streptomyces sp. TM32. The sequence goes on along the minus strand of NZ_SDIG01000153.1, from coordinate 4,788 downwards.
CCGTGTTCCCCCACACAGGAGCTGCGGACCGAGGTGGCGCTGCCGGACATGTGGTGGAGCGAGTTGCACCGCTCCCTCGAATGCCTCGCCGTACAGCCGACCGACCGGCAGGCAACCGACCAGGCCACGATGACCCGTCGACTGAGGGTCTTCTTCGGCGACCGGATCGATCCGACTGTCACCAGCTGGACGACGGCACACGGCGATCTGCACTGGAACAACCTCCACCACAGTGAGTTCGCGCTGGTGGACTGGGAGGGCTGGGGCAGCGCACCAGCAGGCTATGACGCGGCCGGCCTGTACTGCCGGTCGCTTCTGGCGCCCCACACGGCCCGGCGGGTCCGTGCGACCTTCGCGGACATACTTGACACCCCGGACGGGGTGCGTTCCCAGCTGTTTGCCATCACAAGGCTGCTGAGTCGCGCTGACGGAGGCGAGTTCGCCGATCTGGTCGGACCGCTGCACCAGCTGGCCGACCACCTGCTGGCCCGTGACCGATGAACACATACGAGAAAGGAAACGCATTGAGCGACGGAACACGTCATGAGCCGGCCCCAGTTGTCCAGTTCAGCGGCTTCACCAAGCAGTACGGCGACCGCACCGTCGTGGAGGACCTCACGTTCGACGTGCACCCCGGGACAGTGGTCGGCCTGCTCGGCCCCAACGGTGCGGGAAAGAGCTCCGCGCTGCGAGGGCTGGTCGGACTACTGCGACCCACCTCGGGGACCGCGACCCTCTTCGGCCGCCGGTTCGAGGACATCCATGCACCGGCGCGGCATGTCGGGGTCCACATGGACGGCGTGGGATTCGAGACCGGCATCACCGGACGACGACACCTGGAGATCTGCGCCCTGTCGGCAGGAATGCCGAAGACACGCGTCGACACCGTGCTGGACGAGGTCGGACTGACACAGGCGGGCGGCAAGCGCGTCGGAAAGTACTCCACGGGCATGCGGCAGCGGCTCGGCCTGGCGACCGCCCTGATCGGGGAGCCCGAGCTCCTGGTGCTCGACGAGCCGGCCAACGGGCTGGACCCGGAGGGCATCCGCTGGCTGCGGCGGCTCCTACGCCGTCATGCGGAGGCCGGCGGATCCGTCCTGCTCTCCAATCATCAACTGGCGGAGATCGCTCAGACGGTGGACGAGCTGGTGGTCATCCGTCGTCGGTCCCTGTTCGCCGGGCCACTCGACGGGCTGACCAAAAGCGGCACACACGACCTTGAGGAGAGTTACTTCGGCTTGCTGGAGGACGCACATGCGTGAAGCACTGCGGGCAGAACTGCTCAAAACGCGCAGCGGGTACGCGATGCTGGGACTCTTCGCCTACGCCATCGCCTCACCTGCGATCCTCCTGTGTGCAGGGCCATCGCTCGATGAGCTGACGTCCCTCGGTGACCGGGCGGCGACCCGCACGGTGTTCGGGGCGGCCGCCAGCTGCATGGTCGCCGCCATGTTCCTCGGCAGCTATGTCGTGACCCGGGAGTACTACTACAAGTCCGTCCTGCGGGCTTTCCTCCAGCACGGCCGGACCCGGGTCTTCGTGGCCAAGGCCCTGACAGCCGTGGTCGGAGGGTTGTCAGCCGGAGCCATAGGCGTGGCGGCGTGGGCGTTCGGGACCTGGGCCGTACTCTGCACCCAGGGACTGAGCCCGGTCGTCGACGGGCAGCTGTGGGGCGCGGCGGCCGGCACGGTGTGGGGATCTGGCCTCGCGGGGTTGTGGGGTGCGTCGGTCGCCTGGATCATCCGCGGGTACTATCCCACTACAGCGGTGGTCTTGCTGTTCCCCCTCGCGGTTGAATTCCCCCTGCTCCTCAACGCACCCGAAGTGGCCAGGTTCCTGCCTGGCGGCGCGCTGGCCGGGCTCGCACAGATTCCGGTGAAAGGACTGCTGCCGGCTCCGGAAAGTGCGCTGCTGTTCCTGCTGTGGACCGCGGTGGCTACCGTAGCGGCCCGCAGGCTCGTCCAGCGACGCGAAGCCGTCTAGGGGCCACGGTGAGGAAACAGCTGAGAGCCGAACTGTCCATGCTCCGCCATGACTACATCCTGGCGGGCGCCCTGGCCTTCCTGGCGATTCCGGCGCTGGGCACCGTATCGGGACTGCCCGATACCGCAGGCGCGCCGGATGAGGCACTCTTCCGTCTGGCACGGGGTCAACTCGGTGCAGCCATGGTCACGCTGGTGGTACTGGCCGCAGTCTACGGCTCGGCCCGGTTCACCAACTCGTACCGCACCGGGGCAGTGGCCCGTTCCGTACTGATCGGACCACGCACGGAGGTGCTCTGGTGCAAGGCGGCGTCGGCGGCGGTCGGCGGAGCGCTCATCGGCCTGGCCGGCACCACCGTGCTGGCTGTGATCCTGCGTCTGGGCACGGGAGACACCGGGCTCTCCGCCGGGACTGTTCCAGGGGCCGTGGGGGCGAGCGCATCAGCCGCGGTCTGGGGTGTACTGCTCGGCTCCCTTATCAAACACCACCTCGTGGCCTTCTTCGCAGTGCCCACTTCGCTACTGGTCGCCGTGCCCCTGGCAGGAACCTGGCCCCATGGTGCCCGGCTTCTGCCACTGGGAGGGCAATTGGCCCTGACTCCCGGAACAACGGGACCGTGGCCGTCGCCACAATGCGGAGCTGCGACCGTCGCCGTCTGGCTCATCGCGGCCGGCGCACTCGCCCGGGCACGATTCCGCTCCAGCGACCTGTGACTGTTTCCGGCGGCGCTCTCCGCCTGCCAGGGCGGCCTCCAGCGGCCCACGCACCTTGCGTGGCCTCGGGTGCCTCGACGTCCTCCCGGTCCACCAGAGAGGCGTACGCGGCGAACACGACCACGGGTCCCTTCCCCGCCCCGCAGGGCGAGCTGGATCGGGTTGGTGGTGGTGCGCACCCCCAGCCGCTCCAGGACCTCGTCCGTCTCCAACGAGCACACCGCCGCGACCAGAGGGGGCGGTGCCCGATGAGGCGTCACGCCTCGACGGTCTGTACCAGCAGATCCAGGGTTGGCGCTATGACTAGGATCCGCTCGCCTGGGAGGCACTCCAGCGCGGATGAGGCAGCGGTGATCGTCTTCCCTGTCAGTTGGTCGCGCTGCTCGGCGCTCGGCGTGTCCGAAACCGGCTGCTGCCGCTGCTGCTCCAGCCACCGTCCGCGTCCGCCCCGTGCACGGTCACCCCGGGCACGATGCTCAGGTCACTCGTCCCAAGCAAGCGTGCTGATAGCAGAGTGGGCGCGGCTGAGCGCGACGACGAGCTGGTCGACGGCGGCATGTGCGTCGAAGAGGGCGTTCCGTGCGGCGGAGAGGTCAGTCGTGACGTCGCCGCGGTCGCTTCGGATGTGGTTGTCACCGGTGATGCCTACGAGCAGCAGCCAGACCTGTTCGAGGGACTGCCCCAGTCCGCCGGCCATCTGGTCAAGGCCTGCGATGACGCTGTACGCGTCGGCGGGGTACTGCCAGCCGTCCCGGCCGCCGGGGCTGAGGGTGGCGTGGTTGAGGGAGCGGATGGCGTCAGCGGCAGCCCTGGCGTGAGCGGCGGGGATGTGGTCGGTCATGGGTCGATCCTTCCGCAGGAATCCTGTCCGGTGAGTGTTGGGCAGTTGACGCGCGTGGCGCCCCCGGCTGAAGGGGTGCAGCGGAGCGTTGAATTCCTGTGGTCTGTCAGAGGGCCGCGTGCGGAATGCAGGCCTCGCCCGAGTCGTTCCAGATCGACGCATCCGTCCTGTGCCGGCCGCCCGGCTTCCCGTCCCTGAAGGGCGGCTTGTCGTCCGGGTCGCAGTGTCCGGCACTGAGCGTGCAGACGATGTGGTCCGTCGGCGTTCAGCGACCGCGCCGTGCACAACCGCCGGCCGTCGGCGGCCTTACCGTCGAGACGCGGGCGCGGTTCGGGTTCACCGCCGCGCCCGGAACCACCGATGACGGGCGGATCCGCCGGATCAGGCACCGGCCGAGATCGGGAAGATGTCTCCGCTGGAACTGCGGATCTTCGCTTACCTGGCCTGGGCCTCGGCTGCCAACCGCCCTGTGACCTTCCGGGAGATCGGGCACCTCCCGCTGTCCACCGGGGACCTGGTGGGCGTGCGCGCGGCGGTGAAGACCACCCGTGACCTCGCCGATACCGGCCTGGTCGCTCTCCTGGGACAGACCAGGATCCTGCACGCACCGCTGACCGTGCTGGTGGCCGGCCACCAGCCCAAAGCGCCCGTTGCCTCACCGCCCGCCCGGCAACCGCTCACGCAGCCGAAGAGCAAGACCCCGCTTCTGGGCCGCAGGCCCGCTTCATCGGGCCACCCGACCCAGGCGCCGAGCGGCCTCTCACGTCCAACCAGGTGCGCGGCGGCAACTCCCTCTCTGTCAAAGTGGTGCGAGGCGGGCATACCGTACGATTCATTGAGTCGATGACCGAGGGCGGAGAAGGAGCAGTACCCCAGTGGCCACCAGTACCAACGACCACGAGGTCCCGGATCCGCAGGTGGAATCCCGTTCGACCGGACCGCGCCGTTATTCCGCGGAGTACAAGGCGAGGATCCTGGCCGAGTACGAGACCTTGGACCGGCAGGGCAAGGGAGCTCTGCTGCGTCGGGAGGACCTGTACTCGTCACTGATCACGAACTGGCGGGAACAGCGGGAGCGGGGTGCGAAGACGGCGCTCGCCGCGCCGGCGGGGCGGCCGAAGGCCGACCCGGACTCTGCTGCGCAATTCGTTCAGGCGGTGAGTCGGTAGCTGAGCTTGCCGTTTAACCTCGCCGCTGTTTGTGTTCCTTGATCGTCTCGGCTCGCTTGACGGTCTTCCCTACGGGCTGCGG
>NZ_SDIG01000015.1:0-71315 GCF_004122755.1 Streptomyces sp. TM32 | reverse complement strand
GACCTGACCAGGGGGCCCGGGGTGGGGCCGTGGCGGGAGCAGCAGCCGGACCAGATGTGCGGATTTCGTTGCGATGCAAGTTCATAGCGACGAATTCATGCCACATCTGGCGAGACAGTCACTGGATCAGTAGAATCTCGGGGCAGGGTCGGCTGCCTGCCCCGGCCCGTCACCCGTACTCTTCGGAAGGGCCGTGATGACCTCCCCCTCGACCGGCCGGGCGCTGCCGGAGACCGAGCGCACCCGCCATCGCCGGCTGCGTGAGCAGGCCGGCCTCGACCGGGGCGCACTCGATGCCGTGCTGGCCGCCGGCTTTCTGTGCCACCTCGGTGTGGTCGTGGACGGCACACCGATGGTGGTGCCCACGGTCTACGGCGCGGACGGCGGCACGCTGTACTTCCACGGGTCGGTCGCCAGCCGCAGCCTGGTCGCCTCGCCCGGCGCGACTGTCTGTGTCACCGTGACGCACGTCGACGGGCTGGTGCTGGCCCGCTCGGTGTTCGAGCACGGCGTCAACTACCGCAGCGCGATGGTGTACGGCACTCCCCGCCCGGTCACCGACCCGGAGGAGAAGCTCGCCGGTCTGCGCTGTCTGACCGAACAAGCGGCGCCGGGGCAGTGGGACTACGCCCGGCGCCCGAGCCGCAAGGAACTCGCCGCCACGGCGCTGCTCGCCCTCTCCCTCGACGAGGCGTCCGTGAAGATCCGGACGGGACCGCCGGACGACGGGGACGGTGCGGACGCCGAACTCGGCCTGTGGGCCGGTGTACTTCCCCTGCACACCGCCTGGGGCTCCCTCGTGCCGGACCCCGCGCTCCCGGCGGACCTCGCCCCTCCCGCACATCTCGCCGACCGTGCCGCGTCCCCGGCCGGCCGCCCCGGCCCTTAGCGTGGGGGAATGGACGAGACCGGGGCGGCGCGGACACCGCCGGGTAGCGACGAGGAGGCCTTTCCGGCCTACCACGCGGCGCGGTGCGGCGGGCTCGCCGAGCTCGACGCGCAGTTGATCGGGTGCCGGGCCTGTCCCCGGCTGGTGGAATGGCGGGAGCGGACCGGCGCGCATCCGCGTGCGGCGTTCCGGGACTGGGAGTACTGGGCGCGCCCCGTCCCGGGGTTCGGGCCGCCGGACGCGGCACTGGCCGTCGTCGGGCTGGCGCCGGCCGCGCACGGCGGCAACCGCACCGGCCGGATGTTCACCGGGGACGCCTCCGGCGACTTCCTGTTCAGGGCGCTGCATGCGGTCGGCCTCGCCTCCCAGCCGAGTGCGACGCACCGGGGCGACGGCCTGGAGCTGTACGGGGTACGGGTCACCGCGCCGGTCCACTGTGCTCCGCCGGAGAACAAGCCGACGCCCACCGAGCGCCGTACCTGCCGGCCGTGGTTGTCGGCGGAGCTGGAACTCCTCGGCCCCCATCTGCGGACGGTCGTGGCGCTGGGCGCCTTCGGCTGGCAGGCGCTGCTGCCCGTACTCGGCGAGGCGGGGTGGCCGCTCCCCCGCCCCCGGCCGGCGTTCGGTCACGGCGTCCAGCTGACCCTGCCGGCCGCGGGCCGCCGACGGGAACTACAGGTGCTGGGGAGCTACCACCCCAGCCAGCGCAATACGTTCACCGGCCGGCTCACCTTCGACATGCTCGTCGAGCTGCTGGCGCGCGCCGCCGGACTCGCGGGGCTGGGACGTCCTGGCTGTTGAAGACGCCGGGGCGGGCACCGCGGGAACGCCGAGCGGCGGCCGCCGGCTACCCGACAGCGGTACGCCCCCCGGCCGGGCTCCTCACCGCGCGCCGTACACCGGCCCCGGCTCCTCCGCGGCGGCCAGCAGCCGGCGGGCGGCCCCGCCCGCCTCGGCCGGGGTCCAGCGGCTTCCCTTGTCCACGGTGGGGCCGGGGCGCCAGCCCTCCATCACCGTGATGCGGCCCGCCTCGGCCTCGAAGACCCGGCCGGTGACGCCGGCGCTGTCGGCGGAGGACAGCCAGACCACCAGCGGGGAAACGTTCTCCGGAGCCATCGCGTCGAACTCCCCGTCGGCCGGCGCCGCCATCGTCGCGGCGAAGGTCCGCTCGGTCATCCGGGTGCGGGCGGCCGGCGCGATGGCGTTGACCTGGACGCCGTAGCGGGCCATTTCGGCGGCGGCCACGAGGGTGAGGCCGATGATGCCGGCCTTGGCGGCGGAGTAGTTGCCCTGCCCGACGCTGCCCAGCAGCCCGGCGCCCGAAGCGGTGTTGAGGACGCGGGCGTCGGGCGTGCGGCCGGACTTGGCTTCGGACCGCCAGTGGGCCGCGGCGTGCCGAAGCGGGAGGAAGTGGCCCTTGAGGTGGACGCGGATGACGGCGTCCCAGTCGTCCTCGTCGAGGTTGACGAGCATCCGGTCGCGCAGGAATCCGGCGTTGTTGACCAGGGTGTCGAGGCGGCCGAAGGTGTCCAGGGCGGTGGCGACGAGGGAGGCGGCGCCGTCGGTGGTGGTGATGTCGCCGCTGTGGGCGACGGCTTGGCCGCCGTGTGCCCGGATCTCGTCGGCGACCTGCTGGGCCGGGCCGGCCGAGGCGCCGGCGCCGTCGGGAGCGACACCGAGGTCGTTCACCACGACCTGGGCTCCCTCGGCGGCGAGGGCCACCGCATGGGCCCGGCCGAGCCCCCGGCCGGCTCCCGTGACGACGACGACCCGTCCGGCGCAGATTCCGGTCATGTCAACTCTCCTCGGGGGCTTCGGTACCGGCGATCGAGGCAGGCTCGTCGGCGGCTTCACGGAAGGCGGTGGGGTGGTCGGCGGTGGGGTGGTTGACCGTGGCGGCGTCCAGGAAGGCGGGGCGCTCGCCGCCGCCGTGGACGAGCAGGCTGGCGCCGGTGAGGTACGCGGCCCGGTCGGAGGCGAGAAAGACGCAGGCGTCGCCGATCTCGGCGGGTTCGGCGAGCCGGCCGGCCGGGACGGTGGCGCCGACGGCGGCGATGCCCGCCTCGTCCCCGTAGTGCAGGGCGGAGAGTTCGGTGCGCACCATGCCGAGGACGAGGGTGTTGACGCGGACCCGGGGGGCCCACTCGACGGCCATGGAGCGGGCGAGGTTCTCCAGGCCCGCCTTGGCCGCGCCGTAGGCGGCGGTCCCGGGCGACGGGCGGGTGCCGCTGACACTGCCGATCATCAGGACCGAACCGCCGGCCGGCTGCTGCCGCATCACCTCGTAGGCGGCGAGCGAGGCGGTCAGCGGCGCGAGGAGGTTGAGCGCGACGACCCGGGCGTGCCGCTCGGCGTCGGCCTGTCCGAGCAGCCGGTACGGCGTGCCGCCGGCGTTGTTCACCAGGCAGTCCAGCCGGCCGTGCGCCGCTGCGAGCCGGTCGAAGAAGGCCCGTACGGCGTCGGGTTCGCGCAGATCGAGCGGGTGGAAACGGGCGCCGCGGCCGGCCGCCGTAACGGGGCGCTCCGGTGGCCGGCGGGCGCAGATCACAACCTCGGCACCGGCCCGCAGGAAGGCGCGGGCGATGCCGGCGCCGACGCCCCGGGTGCCGCCGGTGACCACGGCGAGCCGTCCGGACAGATCGAGGGTCAGGCTCACCCGGCACCCCTCCCGCAGCGCGCGGTCCGCTGCTAACTTCGCTACCTAACAAACGCTTGGTGGAAAGGTAGCTGATCCGCTCATGGGTGTCTCCACCTCCAGGCCGGACCACGGCATCGCCGTGATCACCGTCGACTTCCCTCCGGTCAACGCCCTTCCGGTACAGGGCTGGTACGACCTCGCCGACGCCGTACGGGCCGCCGGCCACGACCCGGACCTGCGCTGTGTCGTCCTCGCCGCCGAGGGCCGCGGCTTCAACGCCGGCGTCGACATCAAGGAGTTGCAGCGGGACGCCGCCGCCGGCGGTCATGACGCCCTGATCGGCGTCAACCGCGGCTGTGCCGAGGCGTTTTCGGCGGTCTACGCGTGCGAGGTACCGGTCGTCGCGGCGGTGCACGGCTTCTGTCTGGGCGGCGGCATCGGGCTGGTCGGGAACGCGGATGCGATCGTGGCCAGTGAGGAGGCCACCTTCGGCCTGCCCGAGCTGGACCGCGGTGCGCTCGGCGCAGCCACCCATCTGGCCCGGCTGGTCCCCCAGCATCTGATGCGCGCGCTCTACTACACCTCGCGCACCGCCACCGCCGCCGAACTCCAGGCGCACGGCTCGGTGTGGAAGGTCGTCCCGCGCGCCGGACTGCGCCGCGCCGCACTGGATCTGGCGCGGGAGATCGCCCGGAAGGACGGGAGCCTGCTCCGTCTCGCCAAGGCCGCGATCAACGGCATCGACCCCGTGGACGTCCATCGCAGTTACCGCTTCGAGCAGGGCTTCACCTTCGAGGCGAACCTCAGCGGTGTCGCCGACCGCGTCCGCGACACCTTCGGCGCACGGGCCGGCACACCGGCCGGTTCACCAGCAGAGGAAGGCCGACCGTGACCGACAAGACCATGACGCCCGAGGACGTCGTCTCCCGGCTGCGCAGCGGGATGACCCTCGGCATCGGCGGCTGGGGGGCGCGCCGTAAGCCGATGGCGCTGGTACGGGCGCTGCTGCGCTCCGACATCACCGATCTGACCGTGCTCTCGTACGGCGGTCCCGATGTCGGGCTGCTCGCCGCCGCGGGCCGGATCCGCACGCTGGTCGCGGCGTTCGTGACCCTCGACTCGATCCCCCTGGAGCCGCACTTCCGCGCGGCGCGCCAGCGTGGCGCGTTCGAGCTGCGGGAGATCGACGAGGCGATGTTCCTGTGGGGCCTGACCGCCGCCGCCCACCGGCTGCCGTTCCTCCCCGTACGGGCCGGTCTCGGCTCGGACGTCATGCGGGTCAACCCGGGCCTGCGGACGGTGACCTCGCCGTACGAGGACGGGGAGACCTTCGTCGCCGCGCCGGCGCTGCGGATGGACGCGGCGCTGGTCCATCTCAACCGTGCCGACCGGCGGGGAAACGGCCAGTACCTGGGCCCCGACCCGTACTTCGACGATCTGTTCTGCGCGGCCGCGGAGGAGGCCTACGTCTCCTGCGAGCGGCTCGTGGACGACTTCGGCACGGCCCTCCCGCAGACGCTGCTGGTCCAGCGGCACACGGTGACCGGAGTCGTCGAGACCCCGAACGGGGCGCACTTCACCTGCTGCGTCCCCGATCACCACCGTGACGAGGCCTTCCAGCGGATGTACGCGACCACGCCCTGGCCGGAGTTCGCCGAGCGGTTCCTGTCGGGGGACGAGAAGGCGTATCAGTCGGCGGTCCAGGCCTGGCACGAGGAGCAGCGGTGAGCCCGACCAGCACGGCCACCCGCGCCGAGTTCTGCGTGATCGCCTGTGCCGAGGCCTGGCGCGACAACGGGGAGGTGCTCGCCAGCCCGATGGGTCTGATCCCGTCGCTCGGCGCCCGGCTCGCCCGCCGCACGTTCTCCCCCGATCTGCTGCTGACCGACGGGGAGGCGCTGCTCGTGGGCCCGGACGGTACGGCGGAGGGCTGGCTGCCCTACCGTCGGCATCTGGCCCTGGTGACCGGCGGGAAGCGGCACGTGATGATGGGCGCGAGCCAGCTCGACCGTTTCGGCAACCAGAACATCTCCTGCATCGGCGACTGGCAGCGGCCCGACCGCCAGCTCCTCGGCGTCCGCGGCGCCCCCGTCAACACCCTCAACAATCCGGTGAGTTACTGGGTGCCGAAGCATTCGGCGCGGGTCTTCGTCGAACGGGTCGACATGATCTGCGGGGTCGGCTACGACAGCGCGGCCGCCGCCGGCCCGTCCGCGACCCGCTACCACCGCATCCCGCGGGTCGTCTCCCACCTCGGGGTCTTCGACTTCGAGACCCCGGACCACACCATGCGGCTGGTCTCCGTGCATCCGGGGGTGACGGCCGGACAGGTCCAGGAGGCAACCGGGTTCCCGCTCGCACTGCCCGACGAGGTGCCGTTCACCCGCGAGCCCACCGCCGAGGAGCTCCGGCTGATCCGTACGGAGCTCGATCCGGAGCGGCGGCGGGACCGTGAGGTGCCGTCGGCATGACGGACGACCGGATGGAGACCCGTATCGAGACCCCGCTGACCCGGCTCGTCGGGGTGCGCCATCCCCTCGTGCAGACCGGCATGGGGTGGGTGGCCGGCCCCCGGCTGGTGTCGGCCGCGGCCGAGGCGGGCGCCCTGGGGATCCTGGCCTCGGCCACCATGACCGTCGGGCAACTGCGGGCGGCGGTGCGCGAGGTCGCGTCCCGTACCGAGGCACCCTTCGGGGTCAATCTGCGGGCGGACGCGGCCGATGCGGGTGACCGGGTGCGGATCATCGTGGAGGAGGGCGTTCGGGTCGCCTCGTTCGCGCTGGCTCCCTCGCGTGAGCTGATCGCCCGGCTCAAGGACGCGGGCGTCGTCGTCATCCCGTCGGTCGGGGCCCGCCGCCATGCCGAGAAGGTCGCGGCCTGGGGCGCGGACGCGGTCATCGTGCAGGGCGGCGAGGGCGGTGGGCACACCGGGAGCGTCGCCACCAGCGTGCTGCTGCCGCAGGTGGTGGACGCGGTGGACATCCCGGTGATCGCCGCGGGCGGCTTCTTCGACGGCCGGGGGCTGATCGCGGCGCTGGCCTACGGTGCGGCCGGGATCGCCATGGGAACCCGCTTCCTGCTGACGTCAGACAGCACCGTGCCACCGGCCGTACAGGCCCGCTATCTGGCGGCCGCCGTCGGTGACATCACGGTCACCACGAAGGTGGACGGGCTGCCGCACCGGATGCTGCGCAGCGAGCTGGTCGAGGCGCTGGAGCGCTCCGGGCGCACCGCCGCGCTGCTGCACGCGGTGCGCCGGGCCGCGTCGTTCCGGAAGCTGTCCGGGCTGAGCTGGGCGCAGATGCTCCGGGACGGTCTGGCGATGAAGCACGGCAGGGACCTCTCCTGGAGCCAGGTCCTGCTCGCGGCCAACACCCCGATGCTGCTGCGGGCGTCGATGGTCGAGGGCCGTACCGACCTCGGGGTCATGGCTTCCGGACAGGTCGCGGGGGTGATCGGGGATCTGCCGTCCTGCGCGGAACTCGTCGACCGGATCATGGCCGAGGCGCGCGCGACGCTGACCGTGCTGCCGGGCCGGCAGGCGTGCTGATGCGGCTATCGGCCGAGTTGTCCTGACGCCAGGTCAGAGTCGTTCGATGATCGTGACGTTGGCCTGGCCGCCGCCCTCGCACATGGTCTGCAGCCCGAACCGGCCGCCGGTGCGCTCCAGTTCGTGCAGCAGCGTGGTCATCAGCCGGACGCCGGTCGCGCCGAGCGGATGGCCCAGGGCGATGGCGCCGCCGTTGACGTTGACCCGCTCCGGGTCGGCGCCGGTCTCCTCGATCCAGGCGAGGACGACGGGCGCGAAGGCCTCGTTGATCTCGACCAGATCGATGTCGTCGATCGACATGCCCGCCTTCTTCAGCGCGTACGCGGTCGCCGGGATCGGTGCGGACAGCATCCGGATCGGGTCCTCGCCGCGTACCGACAGATGGTGGATGCGGGCCCGCGGGGTCAGACCGTGCGCGGCCACCGCCCGCTCGGAGGCGAGGAGCAGGGCGGCCGCGCCGTCGGAGACCTGGGAGGAGACCGCCGCGGTGAGCAGGCCGCCCGGGACGACCGGCGGCAGGGCGGCCATCTTCTCCAGGGAGGTGGTGCGGCGCGGCCCCTCGTCGGCGGTGACCTCCCCGTAGGCGACGGTCTCCCGGTCGAAACGGCCCTCGTCGAGGGCGCGGACGGCCCGCTGGTGCGAACGGAGCGCGAACTCCTCCATGTCGGCGCGGGAGAGGTGCCACTTCTCGGCGATGAGTTCGGCGCCGTGGAACTGGTCGACGGGCGCGTCCCCGTAGCGGGCCCGCCAGCCCGCGGACCCGGCGAACGGGCCGTCGGTCAGCCCGAGCGGTTCGGCGGCCTGCCGGCTGGCGAAGGCGATCGGGATCTGCGACATGTTCTGCACCCCGCCCGCGACGACCAGGTCCTGGGTGCCGGAGAGCACGGCCTGGGCCGCGAAGTGCACGGCCTGCTGGGAGGAGCCGCACTGGCGGTCGACGGTGACGCCGGGCACGTGCTCGGGCAGCCCGGCGGCCAGCCAGCAGGTACGGGCGATGTCGCCGGCCTGCGGTCCCACCGCGTCCAGACAGCCGAAGACGACGTCCTCGACGGCGGCCGGATCGGCGCCGCTGCGCGCCATCAGCGCGGTCAGCACATGAGCGCCCAGATCGGCGGGGTGGACGGCCGACAGCCCGCCGCCCCTCTTCCCGACCGGGGTGCGGACCGCTTCGACGACATAGGCCTCGGGCATGGTGGTCTCCTGGGTCAGATTCTGCGGAGGCGCCGGCCGGTTGCGCAAGGCCTGCCGACGGGCGCGCTCCCTCAGGCGCGCTGGGAGCTGACGGACACCGTTTCCCCGGTCAGGTACGAGGAGTAGTCGCAGGCCAGGAAGACGATGACATTGGCGACCTCCCAGGGCTCGGCGTAGCGGCCGAACGCCTCCCGTTCGGTGAGCTCCGCCAGCAGCTCGGGGGTGGTCACCTTCACCAGATGCGGGTGCATGGCGAGGCTGGGCGCGACCGCGTTGACGCGGACGCCGTACCCGGCGGCCTCCACGGCGGCGCAGCGGGTCAGCGCCATCACGCCGGCCTTGGCCGCGGCGTAGTGGGCCTGGCCGCGCTGGGCGCGCCAGCCGACGACGGAGGCGTTGTTGACGATCACCCCGCCGCGGCCGGCCGCCTTCATCCGGCGCAGGGCGCCCCGAGTGCAGCGGAAGGTGCCGTTCAGGGTGGTGTCGAGGACCGCGCCCCACTGCGCGTCGGTCATCTCGACGAGGTCCGCGGTGCCCCCGAGTCCGGCGTTGTTGACCACGATGTCGAGGCGGCCGTGGCGCTCCTCGGCCAGCGCCAGCAGGGCGCCCACCTGGTCCTCGTCGGTGACGTCGCACGGCAGGGACGCCACCTGGCCGGCGCCGAACTCCGCGGCGAGCGCCTCGGTGCTCTCCGTCAGGCGGCGGGCATGGCTGTCGCCGATGACGATCCGGGCGCCCTCTTCCAGGAAGCGGCGGGCGGTGGCGCCGCCGATGCCGGCTCCGGCGGCCGCGGTGATGACGGCGGTCCGGCCGTCGAGCAGCCGGTGGCCGGGCACATAGGGGGGCGAGGTCATGCGCGGGCCTCCTGGGACGGGCCGGGTGCGGGCCCGGCGCGGGCGTGCCGCCGGCGCTCGGGAAGCCGGCGGGGCGGCCCTCGGCGCGGGAGCGCGGCGGCGGGGGCCTCGACGCTGTTCCTGACGGTACGTTAATCTACCAAACACTTGTTAGGGAAGGAGTGCGGATGCCCGCTGCCCGAGACGACGAGGCCCTGCCCGGCGAACGGCACGCACCACGCGCCGCCCGGCCCCTCCACGAGCCGGACGCCCGCACCGGACGGCGACCGTCCGGCCGGCCGGCGGCGGCGTGATGGACCTCGAATTCACCGCCGCGGAGCAGGAGTTCCGGGCCGCAGCCCGGGACTGGCTGACCGGCCACGTCCCCGCCGCGCCGCTGCCGTCGCTGGAGACCGCCGAGGGGTTCGCCGCCCACCGGGAGTGGGAGCGCCGGCTCGCCGCGGACCGCTGGTCGGTCGTCTCCTGGCCCGAGGAACACGGCGGCCGCGGTGCCTCGCTCCTCCAGTGGCTGATTTTCGAGGAGGAGTATTACGCGGCGGGCGCGCCGGGGCGGGTCAGCCAGAACGGCATCCACCTCCTCGCCCCGACGCTCTTCGCGCACGGCACCGACGAGCAACGCGCCCGCGTCCTTTGCCCCATGGCACGCGGCGAGGTGATCTGGGCCCAGGCCTGGTCGGAGCCGGAGGCCGGGTCGGATCTGGCGTCGCTGCGCTCGACCGCCGTACGGACCGCCGGCGGCTGGCGCCTGAGCGGGCAGAAGACCTGGTCGTCCCGGGCCGCCTTCGCCGACCGCGCCTTCGGGCTGTTCCGCAGCGATCCGCACCCCGCCCGGCCGCACCAGGGCCTGACCTATCTGATGTTCCCGCTGGACGCGCCGGGCGTGACCGTACGCCCCCTCGGCCGGCTGGACGGCAAGCCCGCCTTCGCCGAACTCTTCCTCGACGAGGTCTTCGTGCCCGACGCGGACGTCATCGGCGAGCCGGGGCAGGGCTGGCGGGTCGCGATGAGCACCGCGGGCAACGAGCGCGGCCTGACGCTGCGCAGTCCGGGCCGCTTCTCCGCGGCCGCCCAGCGGCTGGCCGCACTGTGGCGGGAGGCCCCCGAAGCGGTGGCGGGGCCGCTCGCCGACCGGGTCGCCGACGCGGTGATCGGCGCCCGCGCGTACCAACTGTTCGCCTACGCCCACGCCTCCCGGCTCGCCGCCGGGGAAGGCGGCGCCCCCGCCCGTACCGAGCCGGGAGCCGGCGGCCTCGGCGCCGCGTCGAGCCTGACCAAGGTCTTCTGGTCCGAACTGGACCTCGCCCTGCACGAGACCGCCCTGGACCTGCTCGGCCCGTCCGGCGCGCTCGCCGACGGCGCCGGGGAGGCGCCCGCGCACGGACGGTGGGCCGAGGGCTACACCTTCGCCCTCGCCGGGCCGATCTACGCCGGCACCAATGAGATCCAGCGCGACATCATCGCCGAGCGGCTGCTCGGCCTGCCGAAGGGACGCCGGTGATGCGGTTCCTCCTGAGCGATGAGCAGCGGGAGTTCGCCCGTGCGCTGGACGGCATGCTCGGGGCGGCCGGCACCCCGGCCGTGGCGCGGGCCTGGGCGGCCGGGGAGCACCGGCCGGGCCGCGAGCTGTGGGCGCGGATCGCCGAGGCGGGGGTGTTCGGGCTGGCGGTGTCCGCGCGGCACGGCGGGATGGGGCTGCTGCCCGCCGAACTCGCCGTCGCCTTCCATGAGTTGGGCCGGCATGCGGTGCCGGGGCCGCTGGTGGAGACGGTGGCGGCGGCCGCGTTCCTGGAGCGTCTCGGTGCGGACGCCGCGGCCGGGGAGTGGCTGCCGCGGATCGCCGCGGGCGAGGCCGTGGTCAGCCTGTGTGCCGAGGGCCCGTACGCCCTGGACGCGGATGCCGCCGACGCCGTCCTGGTCGTCCAGGGCGACACGGTGCGCCGTGCCGACGGCCACGGCCCCCTGCAGGCGTCCCTCGATCCGGCCCGGCGGCTGTTCCGCCCGCGCGGCGGGACGGTCCTCGCCCACGGCCCGGCGGTGGCCGCGGCCGCCGTACACGCCCTGGACCTCGCACGGCTCACCACCGCCGCGCAGTCGCTCGGCCTGGGCCGCGCGCTGCTGGCGGCGACGGTCTCCCACGTCACGCGGCGCACCCAGTTCCAGGTGCCGATCGGCTCCTTCCAGGCGGTCAAGCACCGGCTGGCCGACGCCCTCATCGGGCTGGAATTCGCCCAGCCGCTGGTTCACGGGGCGGCGCTGGCCCTGGCGGCGGGCGCGCCGTCGGCCGGCCGGGAGGTGGCCGCGGCGAAGGTCGCGGCGGGCGAGGCCGGTTACGCGGCGGCGCGGACGGCACTGCAGTTGCACGGCGCCCTCGGGTACACCCAGGAGCTGGACCTCTCGCTGTGGATCCGCAAGGCCCGCCCGCTGCGGGACGCCTGGGGCACGCCGGCCGACTGCCGCCGCCGCGTGCTGGCCGCCTGATCCGGGCCACTTGGGCCCCGGCCGCCGGCGCCGGTAGCCGCGCGGCTACCGGCGCCGGCGGTCCCGCTCGTCCAGATCGGCGAGCATGGCGTCGGCCAGATCCCGCTCCGCGGCGTAGTACCGCTGTGACCACTTCAGTACGAGGGAGGGGTAGGCCCACTCCTCCTCGGCGCGGGCGCCGTCCTCCTCGGCGCGCTGCCGCATGCTCTCCGCGTACTCCCGGTGCCTGCCCAGCACTTCGCGCATCCGGTCGGCCTCCAGCAGATGGCCGAGCCACACCCGCAGCATCACCCCGTGCTTGAGGACGGGAGGTTCCACGGGCGCCTCGCGCGCCCAGTGGCGGACCGCCGCCATCCCCTCCTCGGTGATCACATAGACCCGTTTGTCGCGATGGCCGGTCTCCTGGGCGACCCTGCGCGCGCTGACGTAGCCGGCCTTCTCCAGGCGCTTCAGCTCGCCGTAGATCTGGCTGAAGGACGGGCTCCAGTAGAAGAAGCGCAGCGAGAAGTCCGACCATTTCTTGAGGTCGTAGCCGGAGAGCTCGTCACCGAAGGAGAGCAGTCCCAGGACCGCCCAGGCGGTCGCCGGCAGCGCCGGTCGCCGCGCCTTGCCGGTGTTCACCGCACCCGCCCGCTTCTCCGTCACGGTCGGCAGTCTACGGTTGCGGATCCGTCCGGCACCTGAGGCAACTTCGCCAACTCCCCTTCCCCCGCGTCCTCCTGACGGCCCGTCGCCGCACGAGCCCGCCTTCCGGGCAGTGGCGACGGGCCCCCGATGCCCGGCACCGCCGTCCGGGCCCACCGCGCGCGACGGCGGGCGCACGGGCGGAGCAACCGACGGCCGTACGGCGTCCGCCGGGCCGGGACCGGCAGGGAAGGCGCCCGGCGCCCGGCTCGGCGCCCGCACGGTGCGGAGCCGGACCCGCTGGCCAATAGTGGAAAGGTGAGCGAGCAGCAGGGAACCTCCCCGCCGTCCGGGCCGCGGCGTCCGGCCGGCGGAACGGTCCGGGCACTGCTGCGCAGACTGCGCTACCTGCGGGAGCACGGCCGCCACGGCCTGCGCGGACACCGCTCGGTGGTCGGCAATGCCGTCCGGGTGACGGCCGCCTCCTGCCTCGCCTTCTACCTCTGCCGCTACGCGCTCGACCTCCCCGTGATGTCCGTCTACGCCACCTTCACCGTGGTGTCGCTCGGGGTGCTCGCCCGGATCCCGGGATCGGGGCGGCAGCGCGCCGCCACCACCTTCATGGCGATCCCCGCCGGCCTCGCGCTCATCACGCTGGGCACCCTGCTCGCCGTGCAGACCTGGGCGGCCGTCGTCGGCATGCTCGTCATCGGCTTCATGGTGGCGTACGCGGGCACCACCGGACCGCGGATCGCCAGCGCGGCCCCCGGCATGCAGCTGCTCTACATCCTGCCGTGCTTCCCTCCGTACGCTCCGGAGGACCTGGTCCAGCGGTTGACCGGATTCCTGCTGGGTGCCCTCCTGCTCGCGCTGGCGCAGCGGTTCCTGATGCCCGAACCGCAGGCCCCGCCCTTCGGCCGGCTGCTGGCCGAGGCCGCCGACGCCGCCGCGCACCTGGCCGACCACCACGGCGGGCCCGCTCCCGTGCAGACGCTGGCCCGGGCACAGCGGGCCGGGGAGGCGCTCCGGCCGACGTCGGTACCGCCCGCGGACCTGCCCGCCTCCCCCACCCTCGCCCACAAGGCCATGGCGCACGCCGCCGAGGCCGTCCGCACGCTGCTGGCCCGGCTGGACACGCTGCACACCATGCTCGGGCCGCACGAGACGTACCACCCGGAGACGATCACGCTGCTCCGGGACATCAGCGCCGCCGCGCGCGGCACGGCGGACGCACTGCGGCAGGGGAAGCGGCTGCGGCCCGGCGAGGGGCCCTCGGCCGCGTCCCTCCAGGAGGAGCTGACCCCCGCCCGCGCCCACCGGGCGGTGGCCACCCTGGATCGGCTGGGCGCCGACGACCGGCTGGTCTATCTGCGCCGCCGGTCGCAGGTGGTGCAGGCCGCCGACAGCGCCGTGGTCCTCGTCCTGGCCACCCGGCTGCTGCTCGGCGACCGGACCGTCGACCTGAACCCGGTCGGGCACAGCTTCGCCTATGCGCGGGTGCACGCCCCGCGGCTGTGGTGGCAGCGGCTGACCGTCCACCTCACCCCGCGCTCGGTGATCTTCCAGAACGCCTGCCGGTTCGCACTGGGCCTGGCCGCGGCGCGGGCCACCGCCGGGCTCCTCGACCTCCAGCACGGCTTCTGGGTGCTGCTGGCGACACTGACCCTCACCCGCACCACCACCCTGGAGACCTGGTCCGCGGTGCGGCAGGCGCTGCTGGGCACCCTGGTCGGCGCGGTGGTGGCCGCCGGGCTGCTGGTGGTGGTCCACGACCGGGACACCGTGTACGCGGTGATCCTGCCGCTGGTGATGCTGACGGCCTTCATCGCGGGGCCGCTGCGCGGGCTGGCCTGGGCGCAGGGCGGCTTCACGCTGGTGGTGGCCACGCTGTTCGCGCAGGTCACGCCGTCCACCTGGCAGCTGGCCCCGGTACGGCTGATGGATGTGCTGGTCGGCAGCGTCATCGGGCTGGCCTGTGGGCTGGTGGCCTGGCCGCGGGGGGCGGGCAGCGAGGTGCGCAAGAGCATGGCGGGGCTGTGCTCCGCCATCGCCGATGCCATCGGCCAGACCACCACGCAGGTCGTCGAACGCGCCGGCAGCACCGACATCTTCGCCCTCAACCGCGCCCTGATCCTCGCGCGGGAGAGCCTGACCCAGTTCCAGTGCGAGGCCCGGGAAAATGCCGCCGGGCAGCCGGACTGGCCCGCGGTGCTGGTCGCCGGGGCGGACGCGCGGCGCGGCGGGCGGCTGCTGCCCGACCGGCCCGGCCGGATCGCGCCGCACGAGGTCGGAGCCTGGCTGCACCGGGCGGCCGACACCACCGCGGCCGACTACCGCGCCCTCGCCGACCGCCTCTGCGCCGACCGCGGCATGCCGCACGAACGTCCCCAACCCCTCGACATCCGCGCCCTGTTGGCCCTCGCTCCTCCCGTGCCGCACCACGGCCCGGACCGGGAGCGCCGCGCGGTCTCCGCCGCCCTCCTCCTCGACTCGGTGATCTGGCTCGATGCGCTCACCGACGATCTGAGCCGCATCGACCAGGAGGGGTGAGGCCGGTGCGGTGCGCCGTCGGGCGGGTGCGGGCTCCGGTTCCGGTCCGCCCGGGTGCGGACGGGGGTGTTGCCCCTGATCCTGAAGCAGTGGAGCCGTGTGTCACGTGTGGGCGTCGCGTCTCCCGGGCAACCGCCAGGGCACGAGCCAACAGCACAAGGAACCCGGCAAGGCAGCATGCCGCGGTAGCGCCGTGGCAGCGGAACGGACGCACATGAGCAATGGATTCATGGGTCCGGAGGGTTACGGCCCGGACTCTTTCGGTGACTTCCTCGCGCGCTTCTTCGGTGCCGCACAGTCCGCGAACGGCAAGCCGGGCAAACCCACGCACCCGCAGGCCGACATCGCCCGCATGATGAGCGGCCCCGCCCGGGACCTGGTGACCTCCGCAGCCGCCTACGCCGCCGAGCACGGCAGCCCGGAGCTCGGCACCGAGCATCTGCTGCGCGCCGCCCTGGCCGCCGAACCGACCCGCAGCATGCTCCAGCACGCGGGGACCGACCCCGACACGCTGGCGGCGGAGATCGACCGCAGCGCCGGTACGGGGCCGAAGCAGCGCAGCGTGGCGGTCACCCCCGCGGTCAAGCGGGCGCTGCTGAGCGCGCACGAGCTGGCGCGGGGCAACGGGGCCTCGTACATCGGCCCGGAGCATGTGCTGGACGCCCTGGCGGCGAACCTGGACTCGGCGGCGGGGCGCATTCTGAACCTCGCCCACTTCGACCCGCAGGCCGCCCCGCAGGGCAGCCACGGGCCACAGCACCCGGGGGGCGGCGAGCACGGCGCCGCCCCGAAGCACGACACGCCGACCCTCGACAAGTACAGCCGCGATCTGACCGACCTGGCCCGGGCGGGCCGGATCGACCCGGTCATCGGCCGCGCGGAGCAGATCGAGCAGACCATCGAGGTGCTCTCCCGGCGGGGGAAGAACAATCCCGTCCTGGTCGGCGACGCGGGCGTGGGCAAGACCGCGATCGTCGAGGGCCTGGCCCAGCGCCTCGCCGACGGGGACGTCCCCGAGACCCTGGCGGGCCGGCGCGTCGTCGCCCTGGATCTGACGGCCGTCGTCGCCGGCACCCGCTACCGCGGTGACTTCGAGGAGCGGATGAACGCCATCATCGAGGAGGTCCGCGCCCACCCCGGCTCACTGATCGTCTTCATCGACGAGCTGCACACGGTCGTCGGCGCCGGCGGGGGCGGCGGGGACGGCGGCTCCCTGGAGGCGAGCAATATGCTCAAGCCCGCCCTGGCCCGCGGGGAAATGCACGTCATCGGTGCCACCACCCTGGAGGAGTACCGGCGGCACATCGAGAAGGACGCCGCGCTCGCCCGGCGCTTCCAGCCGATCCTGGTGCCCGAGCCGAGCGTCTCCGACACGGTGGAGATCTTGCGCGGCCTCCAGGACCGCTACGAAGCGCACCACCAGGTCCGCTACACGAACGAGGCGCTGCTCGCCGCGGTCGAGCTCGCCGACCGCTACATCGCCCACCGGTTCCTGCCCGACAAGGCCATCGACCTGATCGACCAGGCCGGCGCCCGGGTGCGGCTCCGTTCGGGTGCCACGGCCACCGATGTGCGCGAGCTGGAACGCGAGGTGGAGCAGCTGGCCCGGGACAAGGACCAGGCGGTGGCCGCCGAGCAGTACGAACGGGCCACCGAGCTGCGCGACCGGCTCGCCGAGGTCACCGCGCGGATCGAGGCCGAGCGGGGGGAGCCGCCCAGCGACTGCCGGATCGTCAGGGTCAGCGCCGAGGACATCGCCGAGATCGTGTCGCGGCAGACCGGTGTGCCCGTGAGCAGCCTGACCCAGCAGGAGAAGGAGCTGCTGCTGGGCCTGGAAGGACAGCTGCACACCCGGGTGATCGGACAGGACGACGCCGTCACGGCCGTCTCCGAGGCGATTCTGCGCTCGCGGGCCGGCCTGGCCGACCCGAACCGTCCGATCGGCAGCTTCCTCTTCCTCGGCCCGACCGGCGTGGGCAAGACCGAGCTGGCCCGCGCGCTCGCCGAGGCGCTGTTCGGCAGCGAGGAGCGCATGGTGCGGCTGGACATGAGCGAGTATCAGGAGCGGCACGCGGTCAGCCGGCTGGTCGGTGCTCCCCCCGGATACGTCGGCCACGAGGACGCGGGCCAGCTGACCGAGGCGGTGCGCCACCACCCGTATTCGCTGCTGCTGCTCGACGAGGTGGAGAAGGCGCACCCCGATGTCTTCAACATGCTGCTGCAGGTCCTCGACGACGGGCATCTGACCGACGCGCAGGGCCGCACGGTCGACTTCAAGAACACCGTCATCGTGATGACCAGCAACCTCGGCTCCGAGGCGCTCAGCGGCGGCCGCGGCGTGCTCGGCTTCGGCCCGGACATCTCCGGGGCGGAGGCGGGCGACGGCGCGCGGGAGCGGGCTCTGGCCTCCCTGCGCGAGCACTTCCGCCCGGAGTTCCTCAACCGGCTCGACGAGATCATCGTCTTCCGCCGGCTCACCGACGACCAGTTGCGGCAGATCACGGAACTGCTGCTCGACGGGACCAGCCGCAGACTGCGCGCCCAGGACATCGGCATCGAGTTCACGCCCGGCGCCGTGGACTGGCTCACCCACCGCGGCCACCAGCCCGAATACGGCGCCCGGCCGCTGCGCCGCACCATCCAGCGAGAGGTCGACAACGCGCTCTCCCGGCTGCTGCTCGACGGCGCACTGTCGGCGGGGGACCAGGTGCGCGTGGAGGTCAAGGACAACGAACTGGCGTTCCGTACCGATGTGAAGACGTAGGAGGACCGGTGGGAGCGCTGAGGCCGCGGGACACCTCGCCGGGACGCCACGAGTCGCCGGAGCAGCGGGCCGACCGGCGGTGGGGCGAGCTGCTGCAGGAGGTGCGGGTCATCCAGACCGGTGTGCAGATCCTCTTCGGCTTTCTGCTGACCGTCGTCTTCACCCCGCGCTTCGCCACCCTCCCACAGACCGACAAGACCATTTACGTGGTGACGGTCCTGCTCGGCGCGGCCACCACCGGCGCGCTGGTCGGCACGGTGACCTTCCACCGGCTGGTCGCCGGCCACCGGCTGAAGCCCGAGACGGTGCTCTGGGCCTCGCGCCTGTCCCTGGTCGGGATCGTCCTCCTCCTGGCGACGGTCACCTCCGCGCTGCTGCTGATCCTGCGCATCGCGATGAACAACTCCGCCGTCCCCTGGGTCGTCGCGGGGCTCGTCGCCTGGTTCATGCTCTGCTGGTTCGCGCTGCCGGTCTGGGTGCTGCACCGGTACTCGTCCAAGGAGTGAGCGGACGGCCGGGGCACGGCCCGCGCCCGCCGCGCCGGGACGCCGCGGGCCCCGGCCGAGGGACCCACCGGAGGCCGCACGCGGACGGGCCGCCAAGGGCGCGGGCCGGTCCCCTGGTCAGGGTCCCGGCCCGCGCCCTGGGCGGCCGTAGAGGAGTGGCCGGTCACGCACCCGCGGTGGCCGTGCCGGCGCGGCGCGGACGGGTCAGCAGCGCGGCACCCGCGAGGCCGGCGGTGACGATCGCGAGAGCCACGGCGAGCATCTCGGGCCACATCCCGGTGTCGCCCAGCCCGCTGCCCAGCGGGGCGAAGACCCCGGCCCGGGACAGCGCGTGCAGGGCGATGATGATCATGGCTCCGGCGGCACTCGCCGTCCAGACCAGGGCGGTGTCGCGCATCGCCAGCAGCCCGGCCAGCATCAGATAGATGACGGCGATGGCCATCGAGAGCCCGGCGACCGCGGGCGCGCCCTGGAGGTGCGAGGCGTTCACCGGCAGATGGCCCAGCCCGCACAGCGCCAGGGCCAGGGCCGCGGGCCAGCGCAGTACGGACCGCAGCACACCGGGAACCGCGTAGCCCGGCTGGCGGGAGGCGTCGTCCGGGGTGGACCACGGCCCGGCCTGCGGCATACCGGTCGTCCGCTGGGCCCACGGGGGGCGGTTCGGCGGCTGGTTGACCGGATTCTCTCGCTGTCCGGGGGCGAGCGGCTGACCGTCGCGTCCCAGCGGGCGGACATCGGGGTCGAGGACGTGCATGGACGCGGTGGGCTCCGGCTCGAAGGGTCCACCCGGCCCGCCGTGCCCGCCGGGGCCGCCAGGGCCACCAGGGCCGCCGGGGCCGCCGGGGCCGCCAGGGCCGGACGGGAAGTGCTCGGCCATCGGGTAGCCCTCGCCGCCGCCCTTCGTCCGGTCGAACAGCTCGAACAGTTGGGCGACCTCCTCGACGGATCTGTCGGTGGCCACCGCGCGCAGTGCGTCATTGCTCGATTCCGCGGTGTGCGGAGCGGCTCTGAGCATGTCGAAGAGCGCGGCGACCTCGCTCACCGGACGGGAAATGACCGCCATTCGCAGCGCTTCATCGCCGGGGTTGGGAACGTCGCCACTGCGCTTGAGCAGCTCCACAAGGGCGGCGACTTCCTCCAAGGGCCGATGGGTGACTGCCTCCCACAAAAGGGTGCGGGCGGAGTTTTTCTCAGGGGTCATGGGCGGAAACTGCTCGCCGGTTCCTGTCGAGGACAGTTCGGCGTCGCCCCCACAAAGAGCTGGTTCGGATGACATGGAGGGACTCCACTGAACGAGGGGAGCGTCAAACACCAGAAGCGCTGACACTCGGCGGACTGTGAGCGTGCTGTGCTTCAGCCAACGTCCCTACGGGCCGCTCCCGCCATTCAGGAAGGCCATCCGGTGGAGACACGCCGTGACACCCGGGCGCGCCGCGCCCCCGCGGCCGCGGCGCGGCGGACGCCGCCGGACCCGGCCGGCCGGGCCGGTCCCACCCGGCGCCACGGGCGCGCCCAACCGGTCCCCGGGGCGCCGGACAGCGGAACACCCCCCTCACGGAGTGTGACCGTGCGGGGGTTGCTGGGCGCTGCCGGGCCTGATTCGCTGGTAATACAGCTCTCCCCCATACCGCCCAAGGAGAGATCATGAGCGCTACCGGAGAAACTCGCGGACGAATCCAGCAGATGCGCGACAAGGCCCAGGAATTGCAGGCGGCCGCGGAACGCGCCGGCGACCCCGAGGAGCGCAAGCGGCTCCAGGAGAAGGCACGCAGGCTGCAGTCCCAGAGCGAGCAGGAAAGCGGAATGGCCAGCGGAGACATCTACCCCTCGGAGTGAGAGCCGCCGCACGTCCTCACGGAACGCGGGAAACACCACGGACGGGACGCACCCCCTCGGGTCGCGTCCCGTCCGCTGTGTTCCTGCCGCCGAGAACTCCCGGCGGGTCAGCCCTGCTCCTTCTTTCCTGTTCCTTCTTTCCTGCTCCTTCTCGCCTGCTACTTCTTGACGAATTCCGTGGTGTAGGTCTTCTTCAGGTCCACCGTGGCGTTCTTCAGGTTGGGGTTGAAGGACTTCATCACCCGCTCGACGGTCGCCGGGCCGTCGGCCGGCATCACCCCGTCCTTGGTGAACATCGGCAGGGTGTCCTTGATCGCCTGGGCGTACAGCTTCTTGCCGCCCTGGGCGTAGTCGGCCGGCATCTTGGCGGCGATCTGCTCGGCGGTGTGGGTGGACATCCACGTGAGGGTCTTCACGAAGGCGCGGGCCAGCTTCTGCACGGTCTCCTTGTGGCTGTTCACCCAGTCGGTGTTCATGTAGAGGCTGGAGGACGGGTAGGGCCCGCCGAGCGCCTTCCGGGAGCCCTCCGGGGTACGCATGTCGACGAGGACCTTGCCGAGGTTCTTGTTCACGATCTGCGCGACCGTCGGGTCCGTCGTCATCCCGCCCTGGATCGAGCCCTGCTGGAGGGCCGAGAGGAACGTCTGACCGGCGCCGACCGCCACCGGAGTGAACTCGTTGGTCTGCACCCCGTTCTTCACCGCGAGGTACTTGGTCAGGAAGTCGGTGGACGAGCCGAGGCCGGTGACACCGAGCTTCTTGCCCTTGAAGTCCTTGGGCGAGGTGAGCTCACCGGCCGCCTTGTTCGACACCACCTCGACCTCACCGGGGGCGTGCGCGAACTGCACCACCGACTCCACCTGCTTGCCCTTGACCTGCAGATCGAGGGTGTGGTCGTAGAAGCCGACGACACCCTGGACGTCGCCGGAGACGAGCGAGGTGGTGGCCTGCACGCCGGCCGGTTCGGTGAGCAGGGTGACGTGGAGGCCCTCGTCCTCGAAGTAGCCCAGCTGCTGGGTGAGTCTGGCCGGCAGGTAGATGACCTTGTCGAGGCCGCCCACCATGATCTTGATCTTGCCGTTGTCGTCGTCGGAGCCGGCGGCCGCGGAGCCGCCGCCGCAGGCGGTGAGCGTGGTCAGGGCGAGGGTGGCGGCGGCCACGGCGGCCGAGATCTTCAGTGGGGTACGCATGGGTCACGTCCTTGTGAGGTGGCAGGCAGAAGAGGGGGAAGAGACGGTGTGGGGCGGGAGGGGGTCAGCGGCCGTCGCCGGCGTCGGCCGGCTTCCAGCGGAAGAGCCGCCGTTCGAGGAAGGCCAGCAGCCCCTCGGCGAGCAGGGCGACCACGGCGAGGATCACCATCGCGGCGTACACACCGGCCGCGTTGAAGGTGCCCTGGGACGCCGCGACCAGCAGGCCCAGCCCCTTGGTCGCGCCGATGTACTCGCCGACGATCGCGCCGATGAGCGCGAAGCCGAAGCTGACGTGCAGGCTGGTGAAGATCCATGAGGTGGCGGAGGGGATCACCACCTGCAAGGTGACCTGGCGGTTGCTGGCCCCGAGGATCCGGGAGTTGGCGACCAGGTTGCGGTCGACCTCCCGGGCGCCCTGGAAGGCGTTGAAGAAGACCGGGAAGAAGACCAGGACGACGGCCGAGGCGACCTTGGAGGCCGGTCCGAGGCCGAACCAGATGAGGAAGATGGGGGCCAGGACGATCCGCGGGAGCGCGTTGAGCACCTTGATGTACGGGCCGAGCACATCGGCGAGGAACCGGATCCGGCCCAGCGTGATCCCCAGCACCACACCGCCGGTGACGCCGATGACCCAGCCGAGGAGCGCCTCGTAGAGCGTGTACCAGACCTGCTCCCACAGCGTGCCCTGCGGGGTGCCGTGCAGCGCCCACTGGACCGTCTGGTCCCAGATCTTCGAGGGCATCGAGAAGTTGAAGGGATCGATGACGGCGGCGCGGGCCAGCCACTCCCACAGCGCGAGCAGCCCGACCAGCAGCAGCACCCGGGTGCCGTACACCAGGAGCTTGTGGTTGCGGGCGGCGCGCGCCCTGGCCTGCGCACGGTCGGTGCGGCCCGCCGCGGGACGGGACGCGACGGGGGTGACGGTTTCAGGCGACATGTGCGGCACCCCTTTCGCGGGTGATGCGGACCTCTTCACCGAGCGAGGACCAGATCTCCCGGTAGATCTCCAGGAACCGCGGCTCCAGCCGGATCGACTCGACCTTGCGCGGACGCGGCAGATCGACCGCGAAGACCTCCTTGACGGTCGCCGGACCGGCGGTCATGACCACCACCTTGTCGGCGAGCGCGATGGACTCCTCCAGGTCGTGGGTGACGAACACGACGGAGGCGCCGGTGCCCGACCACAGCTCCAGCAGTTCGTCCGACATCAGCGCCCGGGTCTGCACGTCGAGGGCGGAGAAGGGCTCGTCCATGAGGAGGATTTCGGGGTCGTTGACGAAGGTCGCGGCGAGGGCGACGCGCTTGCGCTGCCCGCCGGAGAGCTGGTGCGGATAGCGGTCCTCGAAGGACGCCAGTCCGACCCGGGCGAGCCACTCCCGGGCCCGCTGCCGGGCCTCCGTCTTGGGGACACCGCGGAACCGCGGGCCGGCCATCACGTTCGACAGCACGGTGCGCCAGGGGAAGACCGCATCCTGCTGGAAGACGAACCCGATCTTGTCCCCGATGCCCCGGACCGGCTCGCCGGCCACCAGCACCTCACCCTCGGTCGGCTCCTCCAGCCCGCTGACCAGGGTCAGCGTGGTGGACTTGCCGCAGCCGGTGGGGCCGACGACCGCGACGAACTCACCGCGCTCGACGACCAGATCCAGATCCCGGACGGCGGTGTGCAGCACCCCCGAGGGAGTCCGGAATGCCTTGCTCGTACCCCGCAATTCGATAGCGGGGCTCGTGTTCCTGTTCATGGCCCGGGAGGCTAGGAGTGAGCGGGGCCACAGCGGCAGCCTTGTGGGCGCAACCCGGTTTTCTGCGCGCAAACCCTGTTGTGCTCATTTTGCTCACGCTAGAACAGCTAAGTCTTTATCAAGGGGTGCGCAATTGCTTACGCGCGGCTTACCGTGCGGGGCACCGCGAGATAACAGGAAGTTTCGGTTCCGCATGGCAGCGGAGGGCCGGAGACGAGGGAGGCCTCATGCGCATCCGCCGGCCGCGACGTGTCTTTGCACAGGTGCTGACCGCGCAGGTGACCCTCACCACCGGGGTCATGGTGCTGGCCACCGGCCTGTTCCTGGCCCCGCTCAGCTCCCAGCTGGACGATCAGGCGATGCGCCGTGCGCTGTCCATCGCCCAGACCACCGCCGCCGAACCGGACCTCGCCCGGGAGCTGGCCGCCACCGCGCCGGACGCACACGGGCCGGTGCAGGCCGACGCCGAGCGGATCCGCAAGGCGACCGGGGCGCTGTACATCGTGGTGATGGACACCCGCGGGGTGCGCTGGTCGCACACCAACCCCGCCGAGATCGGCCGGCACGTCTCCACCGACCCCAGCCGGACCCTGGCAGGCCGCCAGGTCCGGCAGATCGACACCGGGACGCTGGGGCGTTCGGCCCGCGCCAAGGTGCCGCTGCGCGACGACCGCGGCCGGATCGTCGGCGCGGTATCGGTCGGCATCGCCTACGACAGCGTCCACAGCCGGCTGCTGGGCACCATCCCCGTGGTGCTGCGGTACGCGGGCGCGGCGCTGGCCGTCGGCGTCCTCGCCGCGCTCGTCCTCGCCCGCGGGCTGCGGCGCCGTACCCACGGGGTGGCGTTCGCCGACATCTCCGCGCTGCTCGACGAGCGGGAGGCGATGCTGCACGGCATCCGTGAGGGGGTGGTCGCCTTCGACCGGCACGGCCGGATCCGGCTGGTCAATGACGAGGCCGGGCGGCTGCTGGGCCTGGACGGGCAGGCTGCGGGGCGGGCGCTGGACGAGGTGCTTTCGCCGGGCCGGACCACGGAAGTGCTGGCCGGGCGGGTGGCCGGCGCGGATCTGCTGGCCGTCAGCGGCGGGCGGGTGCTGGTCGCGAACCGGATGCCGACGCCGGACGGCGGGGCGGTGGTGACCCTGCGCGACCGCACCGAGCTGGAGCTGCTCGGCCGCGAACTGGACAGCACCCAGGGACTGCTGGACGCGCTGCGGGCGCAGGACCACGAGCACGCCAATCAACTGCACACCCTGCGCGGACTGTTGGAACTCGGCCGGCACGACACAGCGGTGGAATTCGTCACCGAAGTGACCAGCGCCCAGCGGGCCTCCGCGGAACAGATCGCGGAGCGGGTGCACGACCCGCTGCTCTCCGCGCTGCTGGTCGGCAAGGCCGCCATCGCCGCCGAACGCGGCGTACCGCTGCGGGTGTCGCCCGCGACGCTGCTGCCCGATGCGGTGGTCGACCCGCGCGATCTGGTGACCGTCCTGGGCAATCTCATCGACAACGCGCTGGACGCCGCCGCCGAGCACCGCCGTGCCGAGCCGTTCGTCGAGGTGGAGTTGCACGCCGAGGGCAGCACGGCCGTGCTGCGGGTCTCGGACACGGGGGCGGGGGTGCCGGTGGAGCTCCGGGAGCGGATCTTCGCCGAGGGCTGGTCCACCAAGGCCGTCCCGCCGGCCCCCGCGGACCGCCCGTCCGGGCGCGGTGTGGCCTTCCACCGCGGCCGGGGAATCGGCCTCGCGCTGGTGCGCCGGCTCGCCGAGCGCTACGGCGGGATGGCCCGCGTGACCGCCCGCGCGGGCGGCGGCGCGGTCTTCACCGTCGTCCTGCCCGAGGCGCTCGCCCCGCCGGCCGACTCCCCCGTGCGTGCCCTGACGACCGCGGGAGAGCCCAGGTGAGCGCGGTCCCGGCGCCGGGAGCGCCACTAACGGGCGGGGTCGGCCGGGGCAACGGCCGAGCGCGGAATCACAGCAGCGAAGTGCCGGGTGAGCGGAGCGTCACGATGATCGATGTCCTTGTGGTGGACGACGACTTCCACGTCGCCGAGATCAATGCCGCCTACGTGTCCCAGGTGCCCGGCTTCCGGGTCGCCGGCCGCGCCCACACCGCCGCCCAGGCCCTGGCCACGCTGGAGCGCACCCGGATCGATCTGGTGCTGCTCGACCACTATCTGCCCGACGAGACGGGGCTGGCGCTGGTGCGGCGGCTGCGGCAGCTCGGCCACCGCACCGACGTGATCATGGTGACGGCGGCGCGGGACGTCGCCACCGTCCAGGACGCGATGCGCTGTGGGGCGCTGCAGTATCTCGTCAAGCCGTTCGGCTTCTCCGGCCTGCGGGCGAAGCTGGAGGGCTATGCGGCGCTGCGCCGGACCGTGGCCGGGGTGGGGGGCCGCGGCGAGGCCGGCCAGGAGCAGGTGGACCGGATCTTCGGCGCCTTCCGGGCGGCCGACTCCCCGCACACCGAGCTCCCCAAGGGCCACTCGGCGGCGACCGTCGAGCTGATCCGAAAGGTCCTGGACCGGGCCGGGCACCCCCTGTCCGCGCACGAGGTCGCCGAACGCTCCGGCGTCAGCCGCTCCACGGCCCAGCGCTACCTCAAGCACCTCGAACGCACCGGCCACATCACCCTGACCCTCAAATACGGCGACACCGGACGCCCCGAACACCGCTACCGCTGGGCACGCGCCCACTGACCGGGCCACGACCGGCCGCCCCGGCCCGTGCCCCCGGCCCGCTCCCCTGCCTCTGCTCCCCGCGTGACGTCCCCCACGGCGTACCGCCCGAGCAGGAACCCCTGCACCGACAGTAGCCGGACCGCTACAACAGGCCGCGGGGTCCGAGGGGCCGGGCCCGGACCGGGCCCGGGGAACGATCTGCGCCCCACCCCTTGACAGTTCCCCCGGCCGGATCCGACGATCCCGGGGTGAACCTGTCAGACAGCCAGACAGCTGGCGGCTCCCCTCGACGGATCAGTGCCATGGAAGCGGTGCTGCACCATTTGCGCGACGCCATCGAGCGGGGCGATTTCGCGGTCGGCGACAAGCTCCCGTCGGAGGCAGAGCTCTGCCGCCGGCTGGAAGTGAGCCGCCCCGTGCTCCGCGAGGCGCTGCGCGCGCTCCAGACGATGGGGCTGACGGTCTCACGTACCGGCAAGGGCACCTTCGTCGTCTCCGACGGCGCGGCGGCCGACCCGACCTTCGGCGACTACACGGCGAGCGACCTCCTGGAGGTCCGTCGTCATGTGGAGATCCCGGTGGCCGGGTACGCGGCGGTGCGCCGTACGCCGGAGGACCTCGATCACCTGACCCATCTGCTGGAGCGGATGGAGCAGGAGACCGACACCACCGCGTGGGTGGCGATGGACACGATGTTCCATCTCGCCGTCGCCCAGGCGGCCCGCAATCCGGTCTTCCGCCGGGTCATCGAGGAGATCCGCGACGCACTGGCCCGCCAGTCGGCATTCCTCAATGAACTCGGCGGACGGCGCGAGCAGTCCAACCGGGAACACCGGGCGATCGTCGAAGCTCTCGTCGACAGCTCCGAACAGGACGCCGTGGACGCCATGGCGCACCACCTCGTACGCGTCGAAACGACGCTGACCACCATCGTGCGGCCGCAACACCGCACGGCCCCCTCCACGGAAGACGAGGATCACGCGTGAGCGAGCAATCCCTCCGGCAGGCGGAACGGCAGCAACAACCACCCACACCGACGAGCGGGCATGTGGACGCCGGCGACGCCGGTTATCAGAAGTCCCTCAAGTCCCGGCACGTCAACATGATCGCGATCGGCGGGGCCATCGGCACCGGGCTCTTCCTGGGCGCGGGCGGCCGGCTCGCCGACGCCGGGCCGTCGCTGTTCGTCGCGTACGCGGTCTGCGGACTCTTCGCCTTCCTCGTGGTGCGCGCCCTGGGCGAGCTGGTGCTGCACCGGCCGTCCTCCGGGGCGTTCGTGTCCTACGCCCGTGAATTCCTCGGCGAGAAGGGGGCGTTCGTCGCGGGCTGGATGTACTTCCTGAACTGGGCGACCACCGGAATCGCCGACATCACGGCGGTGGCGACCTATACGCACTACTGGGGGATGTTCTCCGATGTGCCGCAGTGGGTGATCGCGCTGATAGCCCTCGCGGTCGTGCTGACCGTCAACCTCATCTCCGTGCGGATCTTCGGCGAGATGGAGTTCTGGTTCGCGATCGTCAAGGTCGGTGCGCTGGTCGTCTTCATGCTGATCGGCATCTTCCTGCTGGTCAGCCAGCACCCGGTCGGCGGCCACTCCCCCGGCCCCGCGCTGATCGCCGACCACGGCGGGCTCTTCCCGACCGGAACGCTGGCGATGCTGCTGGTCATCCAGGGTGTGGTGTTCGCCTACGCCTCGGTCGAACTGGTCGGCGTCACGGCCGGCGAGACCGCCGAGCCGGAGAAGATCATGCCCAAGGCGATCAACTCGATCATGTGGCGGGTGGGCATCTTCTACGTCGGCTCGGTGGTCCTGCTGTCGATGCTGCTGCCCTGGAGCTCGTACTCCGCCGACGAGAGCCCCTTCGTCACCGTGCTGTCCCGTGTCGGCGTGCCGGCCGCGGGCGGCGTGATGAACCTCGTCGTGCTCACCGCCGCGATGTCCAGCCTCAATTCCGGCCTCTACTCCACCGGCCGCATTCTGCGCTCGATGGCGATGTCCGGCTCCGCGCCGAAGTTCACCGGCCTGATGAGCCGCAGCCAGGTCCCGTACGGCGGCATCCTGCTCACCTCGGGAATCTGCGTCCTGGGCGTGGGCCTCAACTACGTCGTGCCGAGCGACGCGTTCGAGATCGTGCTGAACTTCGCGGCGATCGGCATCCTCAGCACCTGGGCGATGATCATGATCTGCCATCTGCTCTTCTGGCGGAAGACCCGGGCCGGGGAGCTCGCCCGCCCCAGCTACCGGCTGCCCGGCTCGCCGTGGACCGAGTGTGTGACGCTGGCCTTCCTCGCCCTCGTCCTGGTGCTGATGTGGGCCGACGACGGTCCGGGCCGGGCCACCGTGCTCTCGCTCCCGGTGATCGTGGCGGCACTGGTCGGCGGCTGGTTCCTGGTACGCGGCCGGGTCGGCACCCTGCGGGACGCGGCGACGCGCGAGAGCGGTGCGCCGGAGGCCGCCGGGAGTGCGGCCGCCGGCCCCATTCCCCACCCCCGGCCTGCCACCGATGACCCCAAGAGCAGTGGATCCAGCGAGAGTTGATGATGAGACAGAGCACTGTCCGGCCGCACCGCACCCCGGGCGAAGCACCCGTGGTCCGCGAACCGGCACACGTACCCGTCGCCCACGTGGTACGCGGAGGAATGATCGAGGGCGTCCACCACGGGTCGGTCGTCGTACTGGCGGCCGACGGGAGCGTGGCGTACCAGGCAGGCGACATCGAGGTCGCGTGCTACCCGCGCTCGGCGCTGAAGCCGCTCCAGGCGGTCGGGCTGCTGCGTGCGGGGCTGCCGCCGCTGGACGAGGAGTTGCTGGCCCTGGTCGCGGCCAGCCACTCCGGTGAGGAACGACATCTGGCCGGCGCCCGGCGCATCCTGGCCGCCGCGGAGCTGACCGAGGACGACCTGCGCAACGTCCCCGATCTGCCGTACGACCCGGCCGTCCGCGACGAGTGGATCCGGCGCGGCCTCGCCCCCTCCCGCCTCGCGCAGAACTGCTCGGGCAAGCACGCCGCCATGCTGCTGACGGCCCGCACGCGGGGATGGCGGCTGGACGACTACCTCGATGCCGGGCACCCCTTGCAGCAGGAACTCGCCGCGACCGTGGAGGACCTCACCGGCCAGCGCATCGCCCACGTCACGGTCGACGGCTGTGGCGCCCCGCTGTTCTCGGTCTCGCTGCACGGGCTGACCCGGGCCGCCGCCCGGCTGGCGACGGCGGCACCCGGCACCGACGAGGGCCGCATCGCCGCGGCGATGCGCGCCCACCCCGAGATGGTCTCCGGCAGCAACCGGGACGTCGCCCACCTGGTGCGCGCGGTGCCCGGTCTGCTCGCGAAGGACGGCTTCGAAGGGGTGCAGGTCGCGGCGCTGCCGGACGGCCGGGCCGTCGGCGTGAAGATAGCCGACGGCGCCGACCGCGCCCGGATGCCGGTGACGGCGGCGGCCCTGGCGCTCTGCGGCGTCGACCCCGGTGTCCTCGCCGCCTTCGCCACCGCCCCCGTCCTCGGGGGCGGCGCGCCGGTCGGCACCCTCCGGGCCGTGCGCCCCACGGCACCCCACCTGTCCTGACACCCCCTCGCCTCACCTCCGCAATCCCCCTTCACAAAGGACCCTCAGCACCATGACTGCCGCCGGCCACCGCCGCGAACACGATCTGCTCGGCGACCGCGAGATACCGGCCGAGGCGTACTGGGGCGTGCACACCCTGCGCGCCAGGGAGAACTTCCCCATCACCGGTACGCCGATCGCCGCCTACCCGCATCTGATCAATGCGCTCGCCGCCGTCAAGGAAGCCGCGGCCCGGGCCAACGAGGACCTCGGGCTGCTGGACCGGGAGCGGGCCGATGCCATCGCCGCCGCGTGCCGGGAGATTCGGGACGGCGGCCGGCTGCACGACCAGTTCATCGTCGACGTCATCCAGGGTGGCGCCGGTACCTCGACGAACATGAACGCCAACGAGGTGATCGCCAACCGGGCGCTGGAGATCCTCGGCCACGACAAGGGCGACTACGGCCATCTGCACCCCAACGAGCACGTCAACCTCAGCCAGTCGACCAATGACGTCTACCCGACGGCCGTGAACGTCGCCACGATCATCGCCGTACGGGAACTGCTCGACTCGATGACCGTGCTGCGCGAGGCCTTCGCGGCCAAGGCCGAGGAGTTCCGCGAGGTCCTCAAGATGGGGCGCACCCAGCTCCAGGACGCGGTGCCGATGACCCTGGGCCAGGAGTTCTCGGCGTACGCGGTGATGCTGGAGGAGGACCAGAGCCGGCTGGCGGAGGCCGTCCTGCTCATCCACGAGATCAACCTCGGCGCCACCGCCATCGGCACCGGCCTCAACGCCCCCAAGGGCTACGCCGAGGCGGCCCGTGACCACCTGGCCGCCCTCACCGGTCTGCCGCTGGTCACCGCCGCCAACCTCGTCGAGGCCACCCAGGACTGCGGCGCCTTCGTCCATCTCTCCGGTGTCCTCAAGCGCATCGCCGTCAAGCTCTCCAAGAGCTGCAACGATCTGCGGCTGCTCTCCTCCGGTCCGCGCGCGGGCCTCGCGGAGATCAACCTGCCGCCGGTACAGGCCGGTTCGAGCATCATGCCCGGCAAGGTCAACCCGGTGATCCCGGAAGTCGTCAACCAGGTCGCCTTCGAGGTCATCGGCAACGACGTCACCATCACCATGGCCGCCGAGGCGGGCCAGCTCCAGCTCAACGCGTTCGAGCCGGTCATCCTGCACTCCCTCTCGGAGAGCATCACCCACCTCGGCGCCGCCTGCCGCACCCTCGCCGAACGCTGCGTCGCGGGCATCACCGCCAACACCGAAACCCTGCGCGCGAGCGTGCAGAACTCCATCGGACTGGTCACCGCCCTCAACCCGCACATCGGCTACACCGCCGCCACCGCCATCGCCAAGGAGGCGCTCGCCACCGGCCGCGGCGTCGCCGAACTGGTCCTGGAACAGGGCCTGCTGCCGGCCGACCGCCTCGCGGCCCTGCTCCGGCCGGAGGAAATCGCGGGCACCGGGAGCGCCAGGTAAGCCACGTCCGCGGCACGACCACTGGTGCCGGCGCCATGACTGGGACACGCTGCCGCACATGGACTGGATGCCGCTGCTCTCCACACTGACCGGTGCCGTCATCGGCATCACGGCCACACTGCTCGCCGATCGCCGACGGTGGCAGCGGGAGGAGGCCAGACACGCACTGGAAGTGCGGCGCGAGGTGTACACCGAGTTCGTCTCCGCCCTCAAAGCCGCGGGGGAAGAGATCCGGGCCGTCGCCTTGGGAGATCACATGTCCGAGTCGGCGCGGGACGCGGCCGTACGCGAAGCCGTGCGCGGCACCGGTATCTACACGGCGAGTGAACGCCTCTGGCTCGTGGGCCCGCCGCAGGTCGTGGCGGCGGGCAACGAGGCGTTCCACCGCCTGCGCGCGCTCCGCGACGCCTACGCCCGAGGGGTGGCGGTCGGCTCCGCCGAGGACGCGCCCCTGATAGCGCAACGGCGCGCGGCCATGGCGCGGATGCGTCACCTCATGCGTGCGGACCTGGGCTTCGGGCCCCTGGGGATCGAGTGAGCGAGCAACCGGGACGCGCGCTCAGCGACGGGGACATGGGCGTCGGGCTCAGGTGCCGGGCGTGCGTGTCTCGTGCGGGTCGTGGTGGATGAGCAGCACGGCGATGTCGTCGGTGTGCGGTGCGGACGGTTCGGTCTGCTGGACGAGGGTGTCGGCGAGGGCGCTCATCGGTCCCGGCGACGCCTGCGCGAGGCGGTCGGCCAGGCTGCTCATCGCCTCCTCGATGTCGCAGCCGGGGGCTTCCACGAGTCCGTCGGTGTACAGGGCGAGCGTGCTGCCGGGAGGGAAGGGCACTTCGATCGTCGGGTAGTCGGCGTCGGGGTCGACACCGAGCAGCAGGCCGGGCGGCAGGGTGAGGACTTCGACGCGGCCGTCGGGGTGGCGGCAGATCGGCGGAAGGTGGCCGGCGGTGGCCAGCCGGGCGCGGTGCTGCGCCAGATCGAGGTGGACATAGAGGCAGCTGGTCAACAGGTTGGCGTCCATGTCGGTGAGCAGTCGGTTGGTACGGGCGAGGACTTCGCCGGGAGGTGCGCCGGCGGTGGCATGGACGGCGGTGCGTACCTGGCCCATGAGGGCGGCGGCGTTGACGTTGTGGCCTTGGACATCGCCGATGGCCGCGGCAGCGGTACGGCCATCGAGGCGGACCAGATCGTAGAAATCGCCGCCGACATCGATGGTGCGGCCGGCGGGGAGATAGCGGGCGGCCACGTCCAGGCCCGGGACGGCGGGGAGGGCCGCCGGCAGCAGGCCCGCCTGCAGGCTGCGGGCGAGTTGGTGCTGCGCGTCGTAGAGGATGGCGCGGTCCAGAGCCTGCGCGATGAGGCCGGCGAGAGAGGTGAGGGCGGCCCGTTCCTGCGGCGTCCAGGGGAAGGGCCGGTCGTAGCCGAGGACCAGCACTCCGACCGGGGCGCCGGAGGCGATCAGGGGGAGAAAGGCGCACGCGGCGACGTCCTCGTGGACCTGCGCGTGCGGGTAGGCCCGTGCGAGGTCCTCGGAGGTGGCGAAGAAGCCGGGAACTCCACTGTTCAGGACCTGGGCGGGGGCGACCTCCTCGGTCAGGAGGGTGGCGTCCATGCGGGCTGTGAGCGTGGCGGTGAAACCGCGTTGGCCGATGACGTGCAACCGGCCCTCCTCGGCCGTCAGCAATGCCAGGGCCTGGATGTCGAAGGCGGACATGAGCTGGCTGGCGGCCCGCTCCATCACGTCCCGGACCCCGACCGCCTCGGAGAGCATGGCGGCCAGGTGCAGGAGGTGGTACAGCACATCCGCCCGGCTCGGGCCCACGGGCTCCGGCAGCTGACGCTGTGCGGGAGCGCCGGCGGCTCCGGGCCCGACGGCCGGGGTGATCAGGACGCTGAGACCGCCGGCATCCGGGAGGAGCTGGAAGGACAGCCGCCGGTCCGGCGGGCGCAGGGCGCTGAAGGAGACGGACCGACGGCTGATCACGGCGGCCCGGTAGTGGTCTTCGAAGCCCGGATCGTCCAGCCAGGGCAGGGCCTCCCAGGGCAGCGCGCCCAGCAGCTCGGGGGCCTCGGCGCCGACCAGCTCGGCGGCTCCCGCGGTGACGAAGGTGATCCGGCCGTCCAGGTCCAGCGCGCAGCAGCCCTCGGGGAGCCGTTCGGCGAAGTCGAAGGCCGCCAGCGCCTCGGCCGCCGCGGGAGCGCGGGCCCGCAGCGACGGGATCAACCGCGGCTCCCGGCCGGGCAGTACCGGGTGGTCGCTGTCGGCGGCCCCCTCCAGCAGCAGGCCCAGGCGCCGGCAACACGAGTGGAGCGCGTCGGACTCCTGCTGGGACAGCTCCGGCGGGTGCGCTCCGGGCCACATCAACGCCAGCGCGCCCCACACGTCCGCAGCCGTGGTGATCGGCGCGATGGCCACCGCGAACGGGTAAGGCAGTACCAACGCGGTCCGCGGATATCGGCGCGCCATCTCCTCGTAGCCGGGCAGCCACACCAGCCGCCGCTCCCGCACGGCATCGGGCACCGGGCCCCTGGTCGTCAGCCGCACCTGCTCCCAGGGGGCGACGATCCGCCGCGAGACCCCGGTCAGCACCGTCAGTTGCAGCTCACCGGCGCCCCGGGGCAAGAGGTAGACCAGGCCGCCGGAAGCGCCCGACTCCTGCACGGCCTGCACCAAGGGAGCCTCCAGCAGCATGTCGGAGCCCCCGGCCGCGGCGCCCCCGAAGAGACCCTGCACCGCCGTCACCCGTCCCCGTCGGCGTGGCGGGTGGCGGCTCGTACGCGTCCCAAG
Organism: Streptomyces sp. TM32; assembly: GCF_004122755.1. Lineage (NCBI taxonomy): Bacteria > Bacillati > Actinomycetota > Actinomycetes > Kitasatosporales > Streptomycetaceae > Streptomyces > Streptomyces sp. TM32. Next base: position 37,997 of record NZ_SDIG01000015.1, on the reverse strand, counting down.
CGACCGCGTGCCACGTCGGCACCGCCCACCGGGACGGCCCCGATCCGCACCCGACTCGTCCCGACCTGCCGGGCCGCCCCCAGCGCCCGGCGCATCAGCCGGCCGACCCACGCCGGCAACGACCTGCCGCACCGGCCACACCACACATTCGCATACGGGCAGTTTACGTCTGATATCGGGTGGGTCCGTAGGTCGAACGTCCCGCAAGTGAGGACCACTCTCCCCTGAGGAGCTCGGCGCGAAGCGGGTGCTATGAGGTTTTCGTGGACGACATCCCTGGGAATCGTGGGCAGTTGGACGAGCGCACGCCACGCGGCTGTGGGACGAGAGCACGCCCCTCGGCCCCGCAGGGATGGCCGAGGCCCGGGCCGATCGACCCGGGCCCCTCGCCGCACGGGGCACCGCCGTCACCCGTCAGCGGCGCCGTCCACCCGCGAGAGGGTCGCGCGGACCCACTTGCCGCCCTCGGGGTCCCGGCCGCAGGTCCAGGACTCGGCGAGCGCCGCGATGATCTGCATGCCGCGTCCGCAGTCCTCGTCTCGGCCGGCGGCGCGCGGGACCGGCAGGACCATCGACCCGTCATGCACCTCGATGCACAGCGCCTCGACTTCCAGGGCGAGCCGGAGAATGATCGTGGAATCCGTCCCCCGGCCGCGCGTCGGCAGCCGAGCTCCGTGCCGAATGGCATTCGTGGCCAGCTCGCAGACGATCAGCACGGCCGAATCGATGAGTTCCTCGCTCGCACCCCAGAACCGCAGAGCCTCCGCGGTGAAGGTCCGGGCTTGCCTGGCGGAGGACAGGACTGCCGGCAACGTGAGCGAGGCAGAAGGAAGTTCGACATCCCGTGGGATGACGAATTCAGCCACTGCAGCCATTTCCTTGACCCTTCAAACAAGCAAGCGCGCGATCAACACGGCCGCGTTTACAGCATGTGAATTGCTCGAATGAGCACCAACAGCTCATATATCGAATTACTCCCTATTAAAGATCGGCAAAGGGGGATGTCAATGGTTTTCAAGGGCTCTTTTGAAACATGAGCAAGTCATGCTCAGACGAGCAATTTCGACCGGAATTCGTCACGGTGCGCAGCGGATCGACGATGCCCGGTGAACCGCACCGCGTCATTTCACGGCCCCGAGTGAGAGGCCCTGGACGAGCTTGTCCTGCGCGGCGAATCCGGCGATGACCACGGGAAGGGAGATGAACGCGGCGGCGGCGCACACCTTTGCCAGAAAAAGGCCCTGGCTGGTGACGAAGCCGGTCAGGAACACCGGCGCGGTGCCGGCGACGACGCCGGTCAGGACCCGGGCGAAGAGCAGCTCGTTCCAGCTGAAGATGAAGGAGATCAGGGCCGTCGCGGCCAGACCGGGCAGCGCGACCGGCGCGACGATCCGGGTCAGTGTCGTGGCCAGACCCGCACCGTCGATGGCGGCGGCCTCCAGCATGTCCACCGGAATCTCGGCGAGGAACGAGCGCATCATCCATACCGCGATCGGCAGGTTCATCGCGGTGTAAAGGAGGACCAACAGCCAGATGTTGTCGAGCATTCCGGTGTGCTGTGCGACGAGGTAGAGCGGCAGCAGTGCGGCCACCAGCGGCAGCATCTTCGTGGAGAGGAAGAAGAACAGGACGTCGCGCCACTTGCGCACCGGTGTGATGGCCAGGGCGTAGGCGGCGGGGACGGCCAGGGCGAGGACCAGAATCGTGGAAACCACCGAGGCGGTCAGCGAGTTGAGGAGCGGGGGCCAGGGACTGACGCCGCTGCCCGCGCCGAAGAACTCGCGGTAGCCGTGCAGGGTGAGCGGAGCGCCGAGGCCGGGCGGGTTGGTCGCCGCGTCCGTCTCGCTGTGGAACGACGTCAGCACCATCCAGGCGACGGGCACGAAGAAGAGCAGCCCGCTCAGCCAGGCCAGCAGGACCAGATACGCGTGTGTGCGACGCCGGCGCCGGGCGGCTGCCGGCAGCCGGCGGACGGCGCGCGGCATGCCGGTCATCGGATGTCCTCCTCGCGCAGCAGGGACGAGACGGTGCGCAGTGCGAAGGCGGCCACGATCAGGGAGCAGACCACCACGACGACGCCCTGCGCGGACGCCAGCCCGTAGTCATGTGCCTGGTAGAAGGTTTGGTAGATCGTGTAGGGGAGGTTGGCGGTGCCGAGGCCGCCGGAGGTGAGGGTGAAGACCGCGTCGAAGTTCTGGACGAGGAAGACCGTCCCGAGCAGGGCGGCGAGTTCCAGGTAGCGCCGCAGATGCGGCAGGGTCAGATAGCGGAAGACGTCGAACGCGGAGGCGCCGTCCACCAGGGCGGCCTCGACGGCGTCGGTGGGCCGGCTCTGCAGTCCCGCGAGCAGGATCAGCATCATGAACGGCGTCCACTGCCAGATCAGCGTCACCTCCACCGCGGCGAGCGGGGCGCTGGTCATCCAGTCCGGCTGCGGCGGGCTGTCACTGCCGAACAGGCTCCACAGCCAGGTCAGGACGCCGTTGAGGAGGCCGTAGGAGGTGTTGAACAGGGCGTGCTTCCACAGCAGGGCCGCGGCGACCGGCACGATGAGAAACGGCGTGATGAGCAGGGTACGGACGAGGCCGCGTCCGCGGAAGCGCCGGTCGAGCAGCAGCGCCAGGCCCAGCCCGAGCAGCAGACTGACCAGGACCACGGTCACCGTCAGCAGGATCGTGGTCACCACCGCACTGCGCAGCGCGGGGTCGGTGAAGACCGCCCGGTAGTTGTCGAAGCCGGCGAAGCCCCGGTTCTGGGGGGCGAGTGCGTTCCAGCGGAGGAAGGAGATCACCGCCGTCGTCAGGAACGGGAGTTGGGTGACGACGACGAGGAAGACCACGGCGGGGAGGAGGGGCGCCCGGCGGGCCCGCACCGCGGCCCGGTCCACGGCTGCCCGGGCGTCCACGGCACCGTGCGGGCCGTGCGCCGACGCGTCAGTGGCCTGCGTAGACACGGGCCACCTCCGCTGCCAGTCGCTGCCCGTGACGGAGTGCGGCGGCCACGCTCTGCTTGCCGGCGACGGCCGAACTGATCTCCTGGCTGGTCTTGGTGCCCAGGGCGGCGAACTCGGGGATGTCCACGAACTGGATGCCGGGCACGGGGCGGGGCTGGACGCCCGGGTCGTCGGGCCGGGCCGTACTGATCGCCCGCTCGGTCGGGCCGGCGAAGGCCCGGGCGGACTCGGTGTACTGCGGGTCGCGATAGAGCGACGCCCGCTTGCCCGCCGGCACCCGCGACCAGCCGAGCTCCCGGCCCACCAGGCGTTCGTACGTCTTGCTGGAGGCCCAGGAGATGAACTTCCACGCCGCGTCCTGGTGCTTGCTGGCCTTCTGCAGGCCCCACGCCCAGGTGTAGAGCCAGCCCGAGACGGCCGTCTTCTCCACCGGCGCCGGGGCATAGCCGACCTTGCCCGCGACCTTGGACTCGCCGCTCTCCAGCGAGCCGGCGCCGGCGGTCGCATCGTACCACATGGCGACCTTGCCCTGCTGCATGTCGTTGAGGCACTCGGTGTAGCCGGCCTGCGGTGCACCCGGCTCGCCGTGCTTGCGCACCAGATCGACATAGAACCGGGTGGCCGCGGTGAAGGCGGGGCTGTCGACCTTCGCCCGCCAGTCCTTGGTGAACCACGTCCCCCCGAACGTGTTCACCACGGTCGTCAGCGGGGCGATCAGCTGGCCCCAGCCGGGCTGCCCGCGCAGACAGATCCCCTTGACGCCCTTGCGGATGCCGTCCAACGTGGCAGCCATCGCGGCGACTTGGCGCCAGGTGGGGTGGGCCGGCATGGTCAGCCCGGCCGCCTTGAACAGGTCCTTGCGGTACATCAGGAACGACGACTCGCCGTAGAACGGCTCCGCATAGACCTTGCCGTCGGCGGCGGTCAGCGAGGAGCGGACCGGCGGGAGGATGTCGCCCTGGTCGAAGGCGCGGTCCTCGGCGGCCCGCGCGCCCAGTTCGGTCAGCCAGCCGTTACGGGCATAGATCGGCGTCTCGTAATTGCTCAGGCTCGCCACGTCGTACTGCCCGGCCTGGCTGGAGAAGTCCTGGCTCATCTTGTCGCGCAGATCGTCCTCCGGCAGCACGGTGAAATTGACCTTGATGCCGGTCTCCTTGGTGAAGTGCTCGGCGGTGAGCCGCTGCAGATCCACCATCTGCGGGTTGTTCACCATCAGCACATTGAGGGTGTTGCTGCCGGTGTTGCCGACATCGCCGGCGCCCCGATAGCAGCCGCCCGCCGCCAGCACCACGGCCAGGGTCACGGCGATCTGCCGGACGAGGTGACCGGGACGGTCCCGTCGGGCCCGACCACGGCGTCGTGCTCTCACGGCTGGCACCTTTCACCCCGCCCGCTACTGCCCGCACCAGGTCTATCGCCTCGGCGCGCGGCCGTGCACCTGCCGGCGGACGACAAGCGCACGGGTTCGCGCGTTCAGAGCAAGCTCTCGGCCACCCCGGCATCGGTGACCACGCCGTTGAAGAGACCGGTCTTCACCGCCGCCGAGGCAGCGGCTGCCCGTTCGATGCCGTCGGCCAGCAGGATCACGTCGGGCACCGCGCGCAGTTCGTCGAAGCTGATCGCAATGACCCGTTCGGTGAGTTCGGGGACGATGATGCGTCCTTCCGCGTCGAGCAGATGGCCGGCGACTTCGGCGCACACTCCGCGGCTCCGGTACTCCTCGCGTTCGGCCTCGGTGAGCGCGTCGAACACGGTGGAGAGTCCCGGCCCCCATCCGCCGACGGTGACCACGGCCTTGGTCACCTTGCTGAAGTGGCGGACCGCGTCGACCACGCCGGGCTGCTCACGCAGCATCCGGGCCGCCGTCGCGTCGGGCAGCAGCAGCGGTGCGTAGATGGGGTGGACGACGCCGCGCGAAATGGTGGCGGCCCGGCCTACCGCCTCCACCGCGGTCTTGTTCACGGGGCGCAGCGGGGTCACCCCGCACAGCTGGACGACCGTGCACCGGGCGAGGGTGGTCAGCTCGAAGCCGAGGGCCTCGATCTCGGGACCCCAGACGAGCCCCAGGACATCGTTCTCGACGACGATCTCGGCGAGCAGGTCGGCCGCGACCGCGCCGAGGCGGCGGGTGGCCTGCGCGGTGTCGTCCGGTTCCTCCTGCCGCGAGTCGATGACGATGGCGTGCCGCAGACCGAATCGGGTGCGCAGGGCGTCGGAGAGGCCGGCGTCGAGCTCGGCGGGAAGCCGGATCTCCAGCCGGATCAGGCCGTCGCGGAGGGCGGTCTCCAGGGTCCGGGCCACCTTGAACCGGCTGATGCCGAATTCCTCGGCGATCTCCATCTTGGATTTGCCTTCGAGGTAGAACCTCCGGGCCATGGCGGCCGTCTGGACCAGGTACTCCGGGCCGGTGTGGTGGGTACGCATGGCGGGCCTGGCCTTTCTGGACGCCGCGAGTCGCCCTTCTGGACGCCGCGAGTGCGGTGCTCGCATGAGCACATGCATCTCATATGCGCCTTTTCTCCATTAAAGACCCCTGGAGGGCGCTGTCAACGCGCCCACCGGCTGCCGCTCCGCCGGGTGCACATCGGTGTGGTCCGCGGGCTCCGGCCGCGGCTCGGGCGGCGTCTTCATGCCCAGCACGAGGACGGTGCTGAGCAGATGCAGGGCGGCATAGATCCACATGACTCCCCCGATGCCGATCGCACCGATGAAGACCGTGCCGATGAGCGGACCGAAGGCCATGCTGGCGCCGGCCCCCAGCGTGTACGCCGACATGATCTGCCCCTTGCGCTCCGGATCCTGCGAGGTCATCAGCGGCGGCATCGGGACGTACCCGGCCATGCCGACACCCAGCGCGCCGGCCGCGATCGCGACCAGGAGGTAGTTGTGCCCGGCGGCCTCGGGCACGTAATACAGCGCGAGACAGGCGAGCGCCGAGACCACGCCACCGAGCCAGGCGACGGTCTTGCGCCGGCTCCACGGGTCACCGAGCGCACCGAAGGTGACGACGCAGGCGAGGTTGCTGACCATCATGACGATCAGCAGCGAGGCCCACTCCTGAGCGCGGAAGCCGATCCGGTCGACGAGGAAGAGCGGGAGGAAGACCCACACACCGAACTGCGAGGTGGTTGATGAGCCGGACCACCGCTCCCATGCCGACGCGCGGCTTGTCGAACAGGACGGTGAAACAGCCCAGGAAGGTACGCGGCAGGCCGACCCGCTCCGGCCCCCTGGACAGACCCTGGAATCCGGTGCGTTCACGCAGCAGGAGCAGGACGACCAGGGCGCCGGCCACGATCATCGCGAGGGACACCCACAGCGTGCGGTAGAAGCCGATGGCGGGCTTGAGGGCGGAGACCAGGGCGGAGCCGATGACGGGGTAGCCCATGGTGAAGCAGAACCAGAACCAGCCGAGCGCTTTGCCGAGCTGGCGCTCCGGGGCGCCCACCATGATCCAGACCATGAATCCGTAGGCGAACAACGGATACCCGAAGCCGCGCAGGCCGTAGGTGAGCAGGATCAGCCCGTAGGAGTGGGCGGGGACGGCCACCGCGAGCAACAGGGTGTGGCAGACCGCCCAGCACAGGGCGCCGGCCATCATCACCCGGCGCGGCCCCCACAGGTCACAGAGCCCGCCCGCCAGGAAGGCGCCCACCGCGGCGGTGATGCCGTACACCGTGAAGATGACGCCGACCTCCTGAGGGGTCGGGCGTTCGCCCGTAGGTGGCCATCGGACTGAACAACCTCACAGAGAATTTCAAGAGCTTCACATAAAGTGTGTGATGTTCTAGGGTGAGAACACGGCGGAAGACCGCCACGGAAACGAACGGGGGACGCCCACGATGAGAGCGAGTCGCGGCTCCGAGGCCGAGGTGGAGGAGCGCCGTCAGGCGGTGCTGCGCCATGTCGCCCAGGAAGGGGAGATCCGCATCGCCGACCTCGCCGCGCGCATGCACGTCAGCGTCATGACCATGCACCGGGACCTGGACAACCTCCACGAGCGGCAATTGCTGCGCAAGGGCCGCGGAGTGGCGACGGCCTTCTCCGACGTCGCCATGGAGAGCGCCCTGCGGTTCCGGGAGAACGCCAACGTCGCCGTGAAGAACGCCATCGCGGACGCGCTGGTGGACGAGGTCTCCCCCGGTGACACGGTGCTGATCGACTGCGGCTCGACCCTCTTCCCGCTCGCCCGCCGGCTGGCCGCCGTCGAGGGGATCCGCGTGATCACCAACTCGCTGCGCATCACCTACCTCCTGGCGGCCTCGCCGGCCGAGGTGACATTGCTGGGCGACCGTTTCTACGAGGACTTCGAGTCCTGTGCGGGTCCGCAGACCCGTCGTCAGCTGGAGGACATCCGCGCCACCGTCGCCTTCGTCACCGCCACCTCGGTCCGCGACGGCCGGCTCTTCCATCCGGTGCGCGCCTACGCGGAGTCCAAGCAGGCGTATCTGCAGGCCGCCGACCGCGCCGTACTCGCCGTCGACCACAGCAAGTTCGGCCGCACCGCCACCTACGCCTACGGCGATGTCAGCGGCTACGACCTGCTGGTCACCGACATCGACACACCGGAGCGCGAACTGCGGCCCGTCCGGGACCTCGGCGTCGAGGTCCGCACCGTCGATCCACAGAGCTGACCCGGCCCGAGCCGAGGCTCCCCACCCGAGCGCACCCCCCTGGCGCACCCGAGAAAGGCCCCGATCCATGCGTGCTGTCGTCATCCACACCCCCGGGCACTACGAGGTCACCACCGTCGACGACCCCACCCCGGGCCCCGGTGAGGTGCTCGTGGCACCCGCCGCCGTGGGCATCTGCGGCACCGATGTACACATCGTCCAGGGCGAGTTCGCGCCCACCCCGTACCCGATCGTTCCCGGCCACGAATTCACCGGCGAGATCGTCGCGCTGGGGGCGGGGGTGCGCGGTCTGCGCACCGGCGAGCAGGTCGCCGTCGACCCGTCGCTGTTCTGCGGCGCCTGCCACTACTGCGCGATCGGGCACGGCAACCTGTGCGAGAACTGGGGCGCGATCGGCGACACCGTGGACGGCGCGATGGCCGAGTACGTCAAGGTGCCGGCCGCCAACTGCTACCGGCTGCCCGAGGGCATCGACGTCGCGCAGGGCACGCTGATCGAGCCGCTGTCCTGCGCGGTACGCGGCTTCGACGTCCTGCCCCGCCGCCTCGGCGACCACTACCTCATCTACGGCGCGGGCACCATGGGACTGATGATGCTCCAGCTCGCCAAGGCCGCGGGCGCGGCCTCCCTCTCGGTCGTCGACATCAACAAGGACCGCCTGGGGATCGCCGAACGCCTCGGCGCGGACGCCACCGCGGCGAGCGCGGCGGACCTGGACCGGCCGCAGGGCTGGGAGACCGTCATCGACTGCACCGGCGCCATCCCCGTCATCGAGGACGGCCTGACCCGGGTGCGCCGCGGCGGCACCTTCCAGCAGTTCGGCGTCGCCCCGTCCGCCGACAAGGCGTCCTTCTCGCCGTTCCGCGTCTACAACGACGAGATCACCATCGTCGGGTCGATGGCCGTCCTGCACAGCTTCGGGCGCGCCGTGGACCTGATGGCGAAGGGTGTCATCGACGCCGACACCATGATCACCCACAGCTTCGGCCTGGACGACTTCGGCGCCGCCCTCCAGACGTTCCGCGACGGCTCCGGCCGCAAGATCCAGCTCCGCCCCCAGGCCTGAACTCCCCTCCCACCTCCTCTCGTTGTACGGAAGCGAAAGCGAACGACGTCATGCCCACAGTTGCCGGGGTGGACTCCTCCACCCAGTCCTGCAAGGTCGTCGTCTGCGACGCCGACACCGGGGAGGTACTGCACCGGGGCCGCGCCGCCCACCCCGAGGGCACCGAGGTCGCCCCCGAGGCGTGGTGGCAGGCGCTCCTCGACGCGGGCAACGGCCTGCTGGAACACGTGGACGCCCTCGCGGTCGCGGGGCAGCAGCACGGTCTGGTGGCCCTCGACGCGGCCGGGCGGCCGGTGCGCGACGCGCTGCTGTGGAACGACACCCGCTCCGCACGGGCCGCTGTCGATCTCGTCGACGACCTCGGCGGGCCGGAAAAATGGGCCCAGGCGGTCGGCACCGTACCGGTCGCGGCCATCACCGTCGCCAAGCTGCGCTGGCTGGCCGAGCACGAACCGCACCTCGCGGACCGTACCGACCGGGTGCTGCTCCCGCACGACTGGCTGACCTGGCAGTTGTGCGGCGGTCCCGGCACCCGCGCCGAACCGGTCACCGACCGCGGGGACGCCTCCGGCACCGGCTACTGGTCACCGGCCGAGGGCACCTACCGCCGCGACCTCCTCGCCCTCGCCTTCGGCGACCGGACCCCCGAACTGCCCCGCGTGCTCGGCCCGTACGAGGTGGCCGGCCGCACCCCGCACGGAGCCCTGGTGGCAGCGGGAACCGGCGACAACATGGGCGCGGCGCTGGGCCTGGGCCTCCAGCCGGGCGACGTCGTCGTCTCCCTGGGCACCAGCGGCACCGCCTTCGCCCTCTCCGACCACTGCGCGGCCGACCCCACCGGCGCCGTCGCCGGCTTCGCGGACGCCACCGGCCGCTTCCTGCCGCTGGTGTGCACCCTCAACGCCGCACGGGTCCTCAGCTCCACCGCCCGCATGCTCGGCATCGCACTCGACGACCTCGGCCCCCTCGCCCGCGAGGCCGGGCCCGGCGCCGGCGGCCTCGTCCTGCTCCCCTATCTGGGCGGCGAACGCACCCCCAACCTCCCCGAGGCCGCGGGCAGTCTGATGGGCATGCGCAAGACGAACATGCACCCCCCGAACTTCGCCCGGGCAGCCGTCGAAGGCATGCTGTGCAACATGGCCGACGCCCTCGACCGGCTGCGCGCCCAGGGTGTCGGCGCCCGGCGCGTCCTCATCATCGGAGGGGCGGCCAAGGCCCCTGTGGTCGGCGAGATCGCCGCCGAGATCTTCGGGACGCCGGTCACCGTGCCGCAACCCGAGGAGTACGTCGCCCTGGGCGCGGCCCGCCAGGCCGCCTGGGCACTGGCCGGCACCCCCGAGCCACCGCACTGGCCGCTCGCCGCGGCACGCGAGTTGCCCGCACCCGCCGACGATTCGCCCGGCCGCCGCATCCGGGAGGCCTACGCCGACGCCGCGGCGATGGTGTACGGATGAGCGAGGGGGCCCGCCGGCCCGCCTCGCACCTGAAGCACCGTCAGCACATCAGGACATCGGTCCGTCAGCACCGCGTCGGCATCACCCTCCCCCCACCTCCGCACTCCTCGTTGACTCCTTCCGCCGCTCATAGCGCGAGCGTGCGAGGCGATGGGCGGTGCGGAGCAGCTCGCGGACTGCCGTATCGGTCCGCCGGCCCGGATTCACCACCGCGAGCCAGCCGAGGGAGCCGTAGACGGGGTGCGCCTGCACGACGTCGGCGGCGCCGGGGTCGTCGCTGACCACTGGCTCGCGCGGCGCGTGGCCGGTCCAGTGGCGGAAGGATTCCTTCCCGGCGGCGATATTGACGCGGAACGCATCCGGGCGGTCCAGACGCGAACTCTCGTCGCCCGGGTAGTTCTTCGTCACGATCGTCGCGAAGGGTTGGGTCGCCGGCGGTACGACGCCGTCAGGAGAGTGGAAGAAGTAGGTGTCCCCCCAGCTGATCTCCGGTGAGCCGTCGTCCGGGCCTGGCCTGATGGCCAGAACGCCATCGAGGCCTTCCACGAAGCTGATGATCTCGTCCATGGTCATGTGCTCAAGCGTTTCATTAAGGTGCTTGTGGAGGCTTTGCACCGGAAGGCGGAGGAGCGGCGGGTGTCAACTCTCAAGTCGTCGGCCCTGCGTACGGTCGATGTCGCCCGACGTGCCGGGTACTCCGTACAACAGGTCCGCAATCTCGAACGCGACGGTGTACTGCCGCCGGCGGCGCGCACCGCCGTGGGCTACCGGCGCTACGGAGAGATTCACCTGCATTCCGCGCTGGCCTACCGAGCCCTCGCGGCCGCCACGGGTCCGGTGGAGGCCAAGCGGATCGTTCGCGCCGTGCACGAGTGCCCGACCCCGCAGGTACTCGCCCTTCTCGACGCGGCACACGCCCGACTCGACCGGGAGCGCAGGGACCTCACACTCGCCAAGGAGGCCGCCGCGGCGATCTCTGCCGAGCCGATCGGCGACGTACGCCCCTCGGACGCGATGAGCGTCTCCGAACTCGCCGCCGCGCTCGGCGTACGCCCGTCGACGTTGCGGCACTGGGACGCCGAGGGGCTGGTGGTTCCCGACCGGCTCGCCCCGCGAGGAACGCGACGCTACGCACCGGCCCACACCCGCGACGCCCGGATCGTCCACCAGCTGCGCACGGCCGGCTACCGCATCGACCCGCTCCGGACGCTGATGCCGGAACTGCGGCGCGGGCACCGATCGGAAGCCGTCGAAGCCGCACTCGCGGCCCGGGACACGAACATCACGGCTCGTTCCCGTGCCCTCCTCGACGCCACCGTCGCACTCGGTGCGGTCCTCGCCGCCGACTCGCGCGGAGACGACCGGACTTCCTCCTGAGTGACGGCGATTCCCCCCGAACTGCCCGCGAATTCCGCGCGCAGGCACGGCGGACAGCAAAGGCAGCGGTAAAGGCAGAGACAGACGCAGAGGCAAAGGAAGCCGCAGAGGCAGAGGAAGACGCAGAGGGCGAGACAGCGGCACAAGCAGCGACCCAGGCTGCGGCAAAACAAAGGCAAGGAGGTCATCCACTCCTTGCCACTCTCAAGGTATAGCGCACCAGGGGGCTTGCGGCAAGGCCCCCGTCGTGCCGCAGAATCACCCGCCGAAGCCACAACCAGCGCAAATACAGGGGGATGGGGATGTTCGACGTGATCATTGCCGGCGGGGGGCCGACCGGCTTGATGCTGGCCTGCGAGCTGCGGCTGGCGGGGGTGCGCACGGTCGTGCTGGAGAAGTTGGCCGAGCCGACCCGGCAGTCCCGCGGGCGTGGCCTGCACACCCGCAGCGTCGAGGTGATGGACCAACGCGGCCTGCTCGACCGGTTCCTCGCGGTCAGCGAGCAGTTCAAGGCCGGCAGTCTCTTCGCGGGCTTCATGAAGCCGTGGCCGGACCGGTTGGACACCGCCCACCCGTACGGCCTGGCGACTCCGCAGACCGTCACCGAACGGCTGCTCAGCGAGCGCGCCGTCGAGCTCGGTGCCGAGATCCGGCGCGGCTGCGAACTGGTCGGGCTGAGCCAGGACGAGCACGGGGTGACCGTCGAGCTGGCCCATGGGGGTACTCCCGCCGGTGGGGGCGTAGCCGCCGGGGACGGTGGAAGCACGCGGCTGCGCTCGCGCTACCTCGTCGGTTGTGACGGCGGCCGCAGTACGGTACGCAAGCTGGTCGGCATCGGGTTCCCCGGTGAGCCCGCCAAGGTCGAGACGCTGCTGGGCGACATGGAAGTGACCGAGGATCCGGCGACGATCGCCGCCGTCGTCGGGGAAGTCCGCAAGACCCACCTGCGGTTCGGCGCCCTTCCCGATGTGGACGGGAACGAGGGGGTGTACCGCATCGTCGTGCCCGCCGCCGAGGTGGCCGAGGACCGGACGACCGCGCCGACCCTCGACGAGTTCCGGCAGCGGCTGCGATCCGTCGCGGGCACCGACTTCGGCGTGCACGCGCCGCGCTGGCTGTCCCGGTTCGGCGACGCCACCCGGCAGGCCGAGCGCTACCGCGCCGGCCGGGTGCTGCTGGCCGGCGACGCGGCGCACATCCACCCGCCGACCGGCGGGCAGGGGCTCAACCTCGGTGTCCAGGACGCGTTCAACCTCGGCTGGAAGCTGGCCGCCGAGATCAACGGCTGGGCGCCGGAGGGGCTGCTGGACAGCTATCACGCCGAACGGCACCCGGTGGGCGCCGCCGTGCTGGACAACACCCGCGCGCAGATGACGCTGATGGGGACCGATCCTGGTGCGACCGCGCTGCGGGGGTTGTTCGCGGAGCTGTTGGACTTCGAGGAGGTGAACCGGTACGTGACCGAGATGATCACCGCGGTCGGCGTCCGCTACGACGTCGGCGAGGGCCACGAACTGCTCGGCCGGCGGATGCGGGACGTGCGGCTGAAGCGGGGTCGCCTCTACGAGCTGATGCACGGCGGCCGCGGGCTGCTGCTCGACCGGACCGGCCGGCTTTCCGTGGCGGGGTGGGCGGATCGGGTCGATCACGTCGTCGACGTCAGCGAGGAACTGGCCGTGCCCGCGGTGCTGCTGCGGCCGGACGGCCACGTGGCGTGGGTCGGTGAAGAGCAGCAGGAGTTGCTCGGCCGGCTGCCGAAGTGGTTCGGCGCCGCCGTGAGCTGAGCGCTCAGGTGTGACAGGACGGGTCAGGAAAGGGCGGGGCCTCGGCCGTGCGCGCGCACGGCCGAGGCCCCGGACCCGCCCTGAGGCGGCGCGACGTCTCAGTCGGTGACGGCGGCCCGCTGGTCGCGGCGCTGCTTGAGGTGGCCCGCGCCTGCCAGCACCGCTACCACGACGGCCGTGCCGGCGAGCTGCTGACGGCCGTCCGCACTGGCGGCCATGACGGCGAAGACGCCGAGGATGGCGGCGAACGTCACCCAGCTCAGATAGGGGAAGCCCCACATCCGCACCGAGAGCAGCTCGGGTGCCTCGCGCTCCAGACGGCGGCGCATCTTCAGCTGGGTGAGGCAGACGATGGACCAGACGACCAGCACCGAGCAGCCCGCGATGTTCAGCAGCCAGGCGAACACGGTGGTCGGCCAGACGATCCCGGCGATCACGGCGGCGAAGCCGAACAGGCAGGACGCCACCACCGCCGCCGCCGGCACACCCCGGGTGACCTTGCCCAGCAAGCGCGGGCCCTGGCCCCGGTGGACGAGGGAGTACGCCATGCGCGACGAGCCGTAGATGTTGGCGTTCATCGCGGAGAGCAGCGCCAGCAGCACCACGATCTGCATGATCGTGCCGGCCGCCGGGATGCCGAGCCGGTCGAGAACGGTCACGTACGGACCCTCGGTGGCGACCTTCGGGTTGTTCCACGGCACCAGGGTGACGACCACGGCCATGGAGCCGATGTAGAAGACGGCGATGCGCCAGACGGCCGTACGGACGGCACGGGCCACGTTCCGGCTCGGGTTGTCGGACTCGGCCGCCGCGATGGTGACGGTCTCCAGTCCGGCGAACCCGGAGATGGTGGTCAGCAGGCCGGCGGCGAGTCCGGCGGCGCCGGTCGGGAAGAAGCCGCCGTGTCCGGTGAGATGGCTGGTGCCGGGTGCGTCTCCGAACACCCCGAGGATGCCGAGCACGCCCAGCGCCAGGAAGGCGACGATCGTGGTGACCTTGATGGCGGCGAACCAGAACTCGAACTCGCCGAAGTTCTTGACCGCGGTGAGATTGCTGGCGCAGAAGAACACCATGAAGATCGCCACCCACCCGTAGGCGGGGATGAACGACACCCAGGTGTGCATGATCGTGCCTGCCGCGGTGGCCTCGGCGGCCACACCGGCGCAGAGCATCAGCCAGTACATCCAGCCCGAGGTGACCCCTGCCCACGAGCCGAGTTCCTCCTCGGCGTGCACCGAGAACGAGCCGGTGGACGGCCGGGCCGCGGACATCTCGCCGAGCATCCGCATGATCAGCATGACCAGCGCGCCGGTCGCCACGAAGAGGAGGACGATGGCCGGCCCGGCCGCGGCGATGCCGACCCCGGAGCCTACGAAGAGCCCCGCGCCGATGACCCCGCCGAGCGCGATCATCGACAGATGGCGCTGCTTGAGGCCGTGCGACAACACGGACTCGCCGTGCTGTGCCGCCTGCGGGGCGTCCTGGGGGGACCGGTGGATTGTCCGACTCATGGTCGTGCCTGTTCATTACGTGAGACGTTCGGTGAGCCCCAAGAGTGTGAAGGTGCAGGTGCGCGCAAGAGGTGAACGCCCGCTATTCGGACGCTTTGCGCACACATGGTGAACGAGCTGACACGCAGTGAAGGCGTCGATTCCTCGGGTGGGTCGGTGGTCCGGTCCGCGCCCGTGGTGCCGGTCAGCGGGCCGGTGCGGGGGCGTACTCGCTGAGCAGCAGCGCGATGTCGTCCGTACGGTGCGGGGACCTACGGGCATCCCTCAGAAGCCTGTCGGCCAGCTCCTCCAGGGAGGCCGCGCGCGCATGGGCCAACACCGTCCGCAGCCGGTCGATGCCCGTGGCGACGTCCGACCCGCGTCGCTCCACCAGCCCGTCCGTATAAAGCGCCAGGATCGAGCCGGGCAGGAAGTGCACGTCGGATTCCGGGTAGTTGGCCGCTTCCGTGACGCCGAGCAGCGGACCGCACGGCATATCCAACGCCTCCGTATGCCCGCCGGGCCGGCGCAGCAACGGCGGACAGTGGCCCGCGAGGACCACCCGCGCGACGCCCGAGCCGGGGTCGAGGCGGACGTAGCAGCAGCTGGCGAGGGGCCCCGGGTCCAGGTCGACGAGCAGCCGGTTGGTACTGGAGATCACGTCGCCCGGCCGATGGCCGGCGCTGGCGAAGGCCCGTACCGCACTGCGCAGTTGCCCCATGACGGCCGCCGCGGCGACGTTGTGCCCCTCGACGTCTCCGACGATGAGCGCGACACCCTCGCGGGTGGGGATGACGTCGTACCAGTCGCCGCCGATGTCCATGCCGCGGGTTCCCGGGAGATACCGGCCGGTGACGCGGACGTCGGACAGCGCGGGCAGCCGGTGCGGGAGCAGTGCGTCCTGCAGACCGTGGGCGACGGCGAATTCGGCGTCGTAGAGCCTGGCGCGTTGCAGCGCATGGGCGATCACCCCGCCCAACGCCGTCAGCAGATCGCGGTCGTCGCCCGGAAAGCGGCGGGCCTCGTCGAAGCCGAGGACGCAGGCGCCCACGGGGCGGCTGGAGGCGATGAGCGGAAGGAACGCCCAGGAACCGGACTCGCTCGCGTGGATTCCGGGATAGGCCCGCGCGAACTCCTGCCGTGACTCGATGAACAGCGGAGCCCCGGAGATCAGCGCGTCCGACACCGGCAGGCCGGGGCGGAGCGGCGAGCCCTCGAACCGGTCGAGAAAGCCTGTGCGGTAGCCGCGCTGTGAGAGCAGGTGCAGGTGGCCCTCGGTCACGAGGTACAGCGCCATCCGCTGGCCGCCGAAAGCAGGCAGGAGCTGCTCGTCGACCACGTCGCACACCTCGTGGGACGTGACCGCCTCGGTCAGCGCGCTGCCGAGCTGGAGCACACGGTAGAGCGTGCCCAGGCGAGGGGTGCGGGGCGACGTCGTGCCGAGCGCCGCTTCTTCCGCGACCGGTGTGCCCGGTTCGGCATCGGCCGGCAACGGCCCGCGGACCCGGGCCGCCCAGCCCGTCATGCCGTGCGAGCCCGGGTGGAGGGAGAACACCAGCCATTGGTCGGGTGGCCGGCGGGCGAGGAAGGAGACGGGCTGCTGGGAGACCATGGTGGCCCGGTACCGGTCCTCGTAGACGGGATCGGCCAGCCACGGCAGCACGTCCCAGGGGCGTCGGCCCAACAGCTCGCCCTGACGGACCCGCAGCAGGCGCTCCAGGCCGTGGTTGGCGTAGGTGACACGCCCGTCCGGGGCAAGTGCGAAGAAGCCGTCCGCGAGCCGCTCGATCGCCTCCACGGCGGCCATTCCGGTGCCGGCGTCGAGGACGGCCCCCACCAGGTGGGGGCGCGCCTGCCGGCCGTCGGGGGCGTCCGGTACGCGGCCCCACAGTTCGACGGTGCGGTGCTCACCGCCGTCCCGCAGATGCAGGGCATGGGCCAGGACGTGGCCCTCCTCCACCGCGGTGCGGGCGGCGGACCGAAGGCCGGGGAGGCCGGCGTCGTCGATCTTGGCGGCGAGGGTGGCCGCTTGCCCGTCGAACTCGGCGGGGGCGATCCCGAAGATCGCGCAGAGTTCGTCGTCCGCCACGAGGGTGCCGTTGTCGAGGTCCCAGTCGAACAGGCCCACCCGCACCGCGGGGGCCGGTCGCGCCGGCGCCATCATCGGGGCGGCGGCCCCCGCGTCGCTCTCCCCCAGTGCGCCGCGTGCGTGCAGCTCGGCGAGCGACGCGCCGAGGCGATCCGCCGTGGCGCGCAACCGTCGTCGCTGCACCTTCGACAGCCCTTCCCGCTCCGGTCCGGCAGCCCACACCACGGCCATCGCCCCGAAGACGGCCTCCCCCGCTTTCACCGGAACGGAGGCGGAACCGAACGCGTAGGGCAGCGCCATGGCGAGCTGCGGAAACCGCCGCATCGTCTCGTCGGCGCCGGCCAGATGGACCGTCCGCCCGGAGCGGTACGCCACCGCCACCGGGATGGCACTGTTCACCGGGATCCGCTGCCAGCCACCGAGCAGCGAGGGCGGCGTCCCGGACACCGCGCTCAGCACGAGCGAGCGACGGTCGCGCGACACCAGGAACACGCTGCCCGCATGCGCCCCGGTCACCTCGACGGCTCTGACCACGGCGCCGAGCAGAGCATCGTCACGCTCCGACGACCCGCCGGTGCGCACCGTGCCGACCGGTGATGTGCTCGACTCCATACCGCTGGGTGGCATAGCGCCTTCTATGGGTGGCCGTACTCCCCTTCGTTCTGTCCTTCACATTTTAGGCGTCGGCCACGCCCCTCAAGGAGCGCCGGACCGCGCGAGCGGGCGGCCCCCGCTGCCGGGGCTCCGGCTGCGGGGAACGTCGGAGGGGTCACATGGAGGCCCCCTCAGCCCACTCGACGAGCTGCAGCACGATGCCGTTGGGGTCGGTGACCTGGAACAGCCGCTCACCCCACGGCTCTTCGCGCAGGGGCATGGTGATGGGTGCGCCCGCCTTGCGGAGGCGCTCCTCGTGGTCGGCGATGCCGGTGACGGTGAAGGCCAGGATCAGGCCGGACGCCCGTTGGTCGCGCTGCTCCGGAGGCAGCACCTCGATGCCGCGCGCCAGCAGGACGATGTCGACCGCGGCGTCGTCACGCGTCAGCGAGGCGAACCCGTCCGCGGCCGCGACCTGCGTATAGCCGAAGTGGGTGAGCAGAAAGTCGCGGGAGGCGACCACGTCGTCGACGGTCAGGGAGACGGTGGAGGCGGTGATGTTGATGGGTTCTCCTCAAGGCGGCATCGCGGGCAGGGCAGTTCGGGCAGCCGCGCCGGCTCCAGCAGGCGCATTTTTACGTCGGACATACTTTTACGTGCGGAGCATGCAGTCGTCAAGGGGATTTTTACGTCGGGTATAAGCTTGTCCCATGGATGCTGAGCCCCTGAGCCTTCGCGAGGCCAAGAAGCAGGAGACCAGGCAGCTGATCTCCGACCGCGCGACCCGCCTCTTCCTCCGGAAGGGGTTCGACGAGACGACGATCGCGGAGATCGCCACCGCCGCTCGTGTCGCCAAGAAGACCGTCACCAACTACTTCGCGCGCAAGGAAGACATCGCCCTCGACCACCACGAGGCATTCACCGCGAGCCTCGCCCGCACCGTCGAGACCCGCGCCGACGGCGAATCCGCCCTCGCCGCGCTGCGCGGAGCCTTCAGCTCCGCCGTCGAGGAACACGACGCCGTGGCCGGCTTCGCCGGGCCCGACTTCTCCCGCATGATCGCCGGCAGTCCCACCCTCACCACGCGGCTACGCGACCTGCACGACCAGCGGGAACGGGCCCTGGCCGACGCCCTCGCCGCCGCCACCGGCGCCGCCCCCGAGGACATCGCCCCCCGTGCCGCGGCCGCCCAACTCGGCGCCGCCCACCGCCTGCTGTTCTCCCGCATCCAGGAACTCACCCTCGCCGGGCACGACAACGACCACATCGCCACGACCCTCACCGCCGAAGCCACCCAGGTCTTCGACCAACTGGAACCCGCCCTGGGTGACTACGCCGTCCGATAGCCCCCACGGCGGCCACCTACGGGGCAGGGCACGAGCAGGTGGGCCACGACGCGGCAGGGACACCGATCCCCGGCCTGACGAGGAGCACCGAGCTGGACCAGGAGCACGGAGTTATAAGAATTCGCTGATCACAAGGGCCAAATAGGCATAAAACTTTATACACGAGAAATTACCCTAATCCACGGCTAATGCCCGAACTGCCGATCCCTATTCCCTCTCTTCCTGTGCACATGCACATGCAGATCTCCGGTCCGCACCCGGAGGCCGGAGCGAGGAGGAGTGATGGCAGGGCGGCGAAGGCGTACGAGGGCAGCCGCGGGTGGGCGGCGTGTCCGGTGGGCGCGGCTGATAGGCGTGACGGTGGCCTGCCTGCTTGTTGCGGGTGCCGCCGTGGGGTACTGGGTCTACGCACAGGTGGTCAACGGGGTGCGGACCTCGGACGCGCTGGGCGACAAGGGCGCCGGCTCGTCCAAAGGGGACCAGAACATCCTGCTCATGGGCCTGGACAGCCGCAAGGACCTCAACGGCAATCCGCTCCCGAAGAACATCCTGGAGCAGCTGCACGCCGGCGCCAGCAGCAATGTCGGGGGCTACAACACCAACACCCTGATCTTGCTGCACCTGCCCGCCGACGGAAGTCGGGCCACCGGACTGTCCGTCCCGCGTGACGATCTCGTCGATGTCCCGGGCTTCGGCAAGCAGAAGATCAAGGAAGCGTACGGCCTGGCCAAGGCGCGCGAGGAGGACCGGCTCGTGGCGCAGGGGGTGAAGGACCGCACCGAACTGGAAAGCAAGAGCAGGGAAGCCGGCCGCCGTACGGAGATCCAGACCGTGCGCAACTTCCTGGGCGTGCCCATCGATCATTTCGCGGAAGTCAACCTGGCCGGTTTTTACGATCTGGCCGGAGCGCTGAACGGTGTGGACGTGTGCCTCAAACACCCGACCAAGGACAAGAATTCCGGCGCCGACTTCCCCGCGGGCCGGCAGACGCTCAATGCGCGGCAGTCCCTGGCCTTCGTGCGCCAGCGGATCAATCTGCCCAGCGGGGATCTCGACCGCACCCGCCGGCAACAGGCCTTCCTGCTGTCCGCCGTCCACAAACTGGAGGCCAGCGGCACGCTCGACAAGATAGGGCGCGCCTACTCCCTGCTCGAAGCCGCCAAGCGCGACATCGTGATCGACAAGGGCTGGAGCGTGACGGACGCAGCCGACCAGATGAAGAATCTGGCGGGCGGCAATGTGGCCTTCCATACGCTGAAGATCAACGGTTTCGGCACGTACCGGAGCGAATCCGTGAATGTGGTCGACCCGGCGGCGGTGCGTCGGCAAGTGCAGGAATTGCTGCGTCCCGCCCCCTCGCCACAGCCTCCGTCCACGCACGGCCAAAGCGCGGCACCCGCGTCCCCGTCACCCCGCCCGGGCTCGGGTGACGGCAGCTCGGGTGACCCGAAAGCACTGGGCGGGGACGGCATTCCCTGCGTCTACTGACCAAGCTTTCACGTTCCGGACGCGGTCGCCGCGGCGCCGCGAGTATCCGTCAGATCCGGCGCCCACCGGCTCACTTATCCCGCTCCCCAAATCACCCACACTCCCACTCCCCCACCATTCCCGCAGTTTCCCGCCACAGAACAAGAGGTTCACATCACGAAACCGACGCGCAAGGTGGATGAGAATGAAGAGACGGCACATCGAACTCGTCCGGTCGGGCAGTGCAACCGGCGTCCGCATTCCGCTGTGCGTCCTGGATGCGACCATGGGTGCGGTCTCCACCGGGCGAGCATTCTTCTTCCGCGAGGCCCTGGACGGTGCGGCACTGCGCTCCTCATTGGCGCGAGTCCTGGCGTCCTACCCGCTGTTGAGCGGTCGCGCGGAAAGGGATGCGAACGGCGTCCTGCAGGTACTGTGCAATGACTCCGGAGTTCACTTCGAGGAAGAGAACTCCTCGATTGACATGGCCAGTTGCATGTTGCCCCGGAACGGAAAGCCGTCGCTGAACACCTTCCTGCCGAAAGCCTCCGTGGTACGGCTCGTGGGGGAAGGCGTTCCCCTGCTCGCGGTGAAGCTCACCCATCTGGCAGGTGGCGGATCGGTCCTGGGTGTGCAGATGAAACACGTGCTGGCAGACGGGCAGGCCTATACGCAATTCCTGCTGGACTGGGCCGCCGAGCACCGCGGTCTTCCGTACCGCACGCCCTGCCACGACCGCTGGCTGCTCGACGGTCTCGCGGACGGTGCCGCACCGCGAGAAGGGGACCACAACAGCCGCTTCGTGGTGGCTTCCCGGCGGGAAAAGTACGCGATGCTGAGCCGCATGGCGCTGTCGGCGCAGCGGCTGAGAACGACGACCTGCCGATTCGGCGCTTCGGAGCTCCACGCAATGAAGCAAGCGGCTACCGCCCACCTGCCCTACGGCTGGATCTCCACCAGCGATGCCCTCACCGCGCACCTGTGGCGCCTCCTCGGCCGGCTCCGTGCCCGGTCGGCCGGGTCCGTCGAACGCCTCGGACTCCTCGTTGATTTCAGCAGCTACCTGACGGAGATACCGGAGAACTACTGGGGAAACACCATCACATGCACCGAACTGCGCCTGCCGGTAAGCGAAATACAGAACTGCTCACTGGGGAGGACGGCGCGCTTGATCCGGGAGAGCATGTCAGAAAACACCGCCGCCAACGCCCGCGACGAAATTGCCTACCTGCGCGAGCAGCGCTTGGCGGGCCGGGAGCGGAAGGTGATGCCCCGGATGCTGTACCGAGCCTGGACAAACCTTTTTCAGGTGAACGATCGGGCCAAACTGCCCTTCTACGACCTCGGCTTCGGCAGCGGGACGCCCCTTCGTTGCGCATTGCCGCACGTGCCGATCCCCTGGGCTGCGCAGATCATGCCGACGCCGGAGAAGGACGGTTCCCGCGAGGTTCACCTCAGCCTGCCCACCGCCACGGCAGCGGCCCTGGCCGGGGAGCCGTCGTGGCAGGCACATCTCCACAAGTACGCGTGACGAACCCCGACGGCCGAGTCATGCCGCCGGGGGCGCAGGATCAGTCCTCGCTGATGTCGGCGCTGACGATGGCGCCGTCGGACACCGTGTAGGTCCCGTGGAACACCTTCACCGAGCCGTCGTTCTGCCTCGCGTTCAGAACGGCACGGACCTTCCCGGCGTCCTCGGCGTTCACCGCGCTGAGCGAGATGTACGCGGTGGTCTTGTAGCCCTCGACCCACCGTGAGAACGAGGAGCCACCGATGTTCTTGCCACCGAGGTCCCAAGCAGCCGTGAAATCCCCGGTGTTGATGTCCTGATAGAAGTCCTTCACGACCGCGCTCGCGTCCTCGGGAGAGGGCGAGGTCTCCGCCACGGTGGGAGAGTCGGTGACGGTCGGCGGCCAGGTCTCCGGCTCGGCGGGAGAGTACATGTCGGTCGGCGGCTCAGTGGTGACGCCGGGCTCCGAAGGCGGTTCGGTCGATGCGACGGTATCGCCCGCCGGATACGCGGACTCCGTGGACGAGCCGGGCAGCAGGTACGCCGTCACGCCGCCCACCACCAGCAGAGCCGCCACCAGCCACAGCAGCCACTGCGGGAGGACGGTGGGCCCCACGCGGACGTAGCCGTACCGGGTGGTGGCCCCGGCGGGCCGGCTCGTTTCCTGAGGCGCGCCGCCCTCGTACGGCATTCCGCAACTTGGGCAGGAGGTCGCGGCCGGGTCCTCACCGCGCGCGCCGCAGTAGATGCAGGATGGCATGGTCATCTCCCCCCGAGTTTCCTCGTGTTCTTCGGATCCTGGTCGTGTGGCGCCCGGCTACAGCCCGCGGACCGCCTCTTCGATCGTCTTCGCCAGGGCGGCCAGAGCGGTGAACCCCGGTACCGCGGCCACGAGCCCCGTGGCGAGCACGCTCAACTTGGTCTTGCGCGGTGCCGGCGAGACGACTTCCTCGCGTGCGTCCTCCGCGACCTCGATCAGGTCGGCGCGGTCGGGGTGGGCGGACCGGCCGAGCTCGTCGATCAGCCGGGAGAGCAGGTCGCCGATCTCCTGGGGGGAGCGCTGCCCGCCGTCGGCCTGGTTCAGCCCGTTGTTCTGGACCTCGGCCTTCGCATCCCGGCCGCTGGCGACGGCGTTGCCGACGACGTTCGAGCCGCCGGTCGCGATGATTCCGTCGTTCCTCTGCATTCCGATTCGTCATCCCTTCTCGTTCTCGGTCCAGCCTTCTCGGTTCCCAGCCCGGCGGCCTTGGCGATTCTCACAGCCTGGCCTTCTCGGTTCCCAGCCCGGCCTGCTCAGTTCTCAGTTCGGCCGTCCCGGTTCTCAGTCCAGGTTGACCAGCGGGATCTTGTTGAGCACCGTGGAGACACGGGACCTCTCGCCGGAGGCGACCGAGCTGGAGTCCACCCGCGCTCCCCCGGACGCGATGATCCCGTTGTTGATGATCATTTGCTGACGCTGCACCAGTTCACCCACGTCGATCCCGCGCTCCAGGGCGAATTCGACCAGTGCGTCCAGGACCCGCTTTTCGACCGTCTTCAGGACCATGCCGCTGTCGGCATTCTGGAAGTGGCGGTGGTGCCCCGCGGACGCGGCGTGCCGGCGCACGCTCAGCCGCGCTCCGTAGTCGAATCTGCGCAGCCGGGTGATCAGCTTGTTCTGCCGGCGCCTGCGCCGGGACATCCCGTAGTCGGGGGAGAATCCCGTGACCGCCCGCGCTGGTGCGGCCAGCAGCACGAACACGGTGCTGGCCAGTGTCTCGGACAGGAGGTTGAGGACCTCCTTCACGGGCGGGCGGGGCATGAGGGTGTCGATGACCCGGTAGCGGTCGAGCAGGGGGTACAACACCGTCGGGACCGCCTCCACGAAGAGGTTGGAGTCCGAGCGGACGAAGCGCAGGAAGAGTGAGGTGACCACCTCGCCACCCCAGCCGGTGGAGTGCACGGCCAAGTAGGGGCGCGCCCCTTCCTCGGGTGTCCGTTTCAGCGCGTCCAGTTGTTCGTTCGGCACCCGGGCGACGGGGCGGCCGAGCGGGTCGGGCAGGAAACGCCGGTCGTCCAGGATGGTCGAGCCGTCGACGAAGAGGCGCTCCTCGATCTCCAGACAGGGCAGGGCCAGGGTGCCGACCCGCTCGGCGATGTGGGCGTAGAGATCCGCCACGTCGAACCCCTCCGGCTTCCTCCCGGGCTCGCTCGACGTGGTGACGTCGAAGGTCAGGGACCACGAGTTGCGTTCGAAGCCGTACCCGATGAACGGCGAATAGCCGCTGTAGGTGGTGACGTTGCCCTCGGCGTAGGTGCCGATCTGGCGGAGGCGCGTCGCGATGTCGTCATTGAGCGGCGTGGGCGCGGCCGCGGGGTCGAACCGGTCCGGGCGCAGGCTTTGCAGATGGCGGCCGTACTTGGTCGAGAGCTCGAAGGAGAACAGGGTCACCCAGGAAAGGAACAACACCAGCAGGGTGATTCCGAGGTCGCCGACCCAGAAAGTGAAGACGAGTGCCAGCAGGAACAGGACGGTGAGGACGAGGTCCCGGCCGTGGCGGCGCGTATTGGCGAGGTAGGCGTGCCGGAGAGCCACCGGAACGTCGCACGCCGGGGCGGCCACCACCCCCAGATGGGGCTCGGCCGCGAGCTGTTTGATGAGCGACTTGGCGTACTCCCGGTCCAGATAGGCCGCAGCGCAGATGTACCTGGTCACGTCCACGCCGTTGCCCCACCGCGGCACGGCCGTGGGACGCCGGGCGACGCTTCCGGTGAGCGGCTCCATGGAGACGGTCGGTGCGGTCGACGAGGAGCCGGACGGCAGCGAAATCGTCACGGCCGCATCGCGGGCTTCCACGGCCACGCCGCAGTGGGCGCAGAATGCGGCCCCCGCGACCAGGCCCTGACCGCAGTCGGCGCAGGCTGTCGAATGCGTCATTGCTCCCCCCGTACATGAGACGGCCTCACGTCCGAAAAGTGCACCACAAAGGCACCTGAGAAAACGTCAGAGTCACTCTTTGAGTCAGTACCGTTACTGATCCGGAAGGGCGGGTGGCCGCCGCGTCCGACCGCCTCGGGTCACCCGCGCCGTCCGTACGGCGCCTCCCACCAGGCCTGGCGTGACCAGGACTGTTCGGGGGCGCGGCCCGGCGGCCCGTGCCGGGCTGTCCAGAGGGAGGATGGTCTGGGTGGGTCGTCCCGGCACGGGGGTGCGGACGTCCCGTCCGGGCCCGTCCGGCGCGTGGGGCGGGCCGGGTCCGGGGGCTGATTCCGGACCGGTCACCAGGTAACCGATCGGCACGAGGGAAGAGAGAGCCGGATGCGTATCGCGCTGTGCCAGATGACGGCATCGACCGATCCGAAGCAGAACCTGGCGGAGGTGCAGGACCACGTCCGCCGTGCGGCGCGCGAGGGGGCCCGGCTGGCGGTCCTTCCCGAGGCGGCCATGGTGCGGTTCGGGGCGTCGCTCGGAGCGGTGGCCGAGCCGCTGGACGGGCCATGGGCGGAGGGGGTGCGGGCGGTGGCCCGGGAAACGGGGGTGACGGTGATCGCGGGCATGTTCACCCCCGCATCCGACGGACGGGTCGCGAACACCCTGCTGGCGACCGGGCCCGGGGTCGAGGAGTCCTACGACAAGATCCATCTGTATGACGCGTTCGGCTTCCGGGAGTCCGACACGGTCGCGGCGGGCAGCCGGGTGGTGACCATCGACGTCGACGGGGTCCGGGTGGGGCTGGCGACGTGCTACGACCTGCGCTTTCCCGAGCTGTTCCGGGCGCACGCGGACGCCGGGGCGACGGTGTCCGTCCTGCCCGCCTCGTGGGGCGCGGGGCCGGGCAAGCGTGCCCAGTGGGATCTGCTGGTGCGGGCCCGCGCCCTGGACGCGACGGTCTGGGTCGCGGCCGTCGATCAGTCCGCCCCGGACCCCGAAGCCGATCCGGAGGCGCCGACCAAGACGCCGAGCGGGGTCGGCAACAGCGCGCTGATCGGCCCCGACGGGACCGTACGCGCCCAACTGGGCGCCGCGCCGGACCTGCTCATCGGGGAGGTGGACGCCGAGGAGGCGCTCCGGGTACGGCGGGCCGTGGCGGTGCTGGACAACCGGCGGCTGTAGCGTCCGGCCGTGGTCACGCGGCCAGGAGGCTGCGCCGGGTCGCCTGGAGGTGGCTGTCGATGGCCGCGCAGGCGGCCGCGGCGTCCCCGGCCGCCAACCCGTCGAGGATCTTGCGGTGTTCGGCGAGCACCTCGTCGTGGCGGTTTCCGGGGCGGTAGTGGGCGGTCACGCCGGCCCTGATCTGACGGCTGCGCAGCGCGTCGTGCTGACGGCTCATCAGGGTGTTGCCGACGGCGGCGACGAGGGTGGCGTGGAAGCGGTGGTCGGCGGCGAGGAACTCCTTGGCGCCGTCCTCGC
This sequence comes from Streptomyces sp. TM32, assembly GCF_004122755.1. Lineage (NCBI taxonomy): Bacteria > Bacillati > Actinomycetota > Actinomycetes > Kitasatosporales > Streptomycetaceae > Streptomyces > Streptomyces sp. TM32. The sequence continues at coordinate 11,843 of NZ_SDIG01000015.1, read as the reverse complement.
CGCGCAGCGCCTCCTGCCGGTCCAGGATGCCGGCCATCTCCTCGACGGGTGCGGTGCCCCGCTCCGTCGTGCACTGTGCGGCGAAGCGCTCGATCAGACCGCGCATCTCCATCAGTTCGCCGATCTCACGGCCGGACAGCGGGGCGATGTGCGCCCCACGCTTGGGCACCAGCCGCACCAGATCCTCGGCGGCGAGCAGCAGCAGTGCTTCCCGGATCGGGGTGCGGGAGACGCCGATCCGGTCCGCGATCTCCTGCTCGGACAGGAAGCGGTCCTGCATGGCCGGGTCGGTCAGCACATTCTCCTTGAGATAGGCGTAGGCCTTCTCGCGCCCCGACTGCATCGCCCGCTCTCCCCACTCGTGACATCCCGCCACGGGATACCGCATATCGCCTGCATGCGAAGGCTACACGGTGGGCGGCGGTCAACGACCCCCGGTGTCCACCCTTCCTGATGGGGCGTCATGGAGGCCGAGCCGCAGATGCTCGACGTGGAAGAGCGCCTGGTCGAGGAGTTCGGCGACGTGGTGGTCGTAGAGCGCGTAGACGATCGAACGGCCGTTGCGTTCGCCGGTGACCAGGCCGAGATTGCGCAGCAGTCGGAGCTGGTGGGAGCAGGCGGACTGCTCCATGCCGACCGCGGCGGCGAGATCGCCGACCGCGCAGGGGCCCTCCTGGAGGCGGGCGAGGATGCGCAGCCGGGAGGGGGTCGACAGGGCCTGGAGGGTCGCGGCGACATCATCGGCTCCCACCGCGTCCAGTCTTTCGCGGGTGGTGGTGCGGTGGTCATCCATTCCGTGGCCCATAGGGGCCATCCTAACGACGATAGATGAAGACCTCTTCATTTGTTCCGGTACGGTGGTGACCCTGCCGGTTCCCCGCCCGTGAAGGGTCGTTCTGCCATGCCTGCTGCCGTACTCCAGCGTCCGCTCCGGGCGCCCGCCGCCCGCCCCGGCGCCCCGCGGCGTACCCGGGTCCTCGCCCTGGCCGAGGCCCGCTGGGCGGCCGCGGCCACCGTCGCGTTCCTGGTCGCGCTGCCGCTGCAACTCACCGGCGCACCGGCCGGATTCTGGGCACCGCTCTACGTCCTCACCTACGTGACGGGCGGCTGGGAGCCGGCCTGGTCGGGGCTGCGGGCGCTGCGGGAGAGAACCCTGGACGTCGATCTGCTGATGGTCGTCGCCGCCCTCGGTGCGGCCGCGATCGGGCAGGTGCGGGACGGGGCGCTGCTGATCGTCATCTTCGCCGGCTCCGGCGCCCTGGAGGCGCTGGCCACCGCCCGCACCCAGGACTCGGTGCGCGGTCTGCTCGACCTCGCCCCGGGCACCGCGACCCGGCTGGCCGACGACGGCAGCGAGGAGACGGTGGCCACCGCGGACCTGGTCGTGGGCGACCTCGTCCTGGTCCGCCCCGGCGAGCGGATCGGCGCGGACGGCCGGGTACGGCACGGGGCCGGCGAGGTCGACCAGGCCACCATCACCGGTGAGCCGCTGCCGGTGCTCAAGGAGTGCGGTGACGAGGTGTTCGCCGGCACCCGCAACGGCACCGGCGCGCTGCGCATCGAGGTCGAGCGCGATGCCGGCGCCTTCGTCATCGCCCGGATCGTGGCCATGGTCGCCGAGGCCTCCGCGACCAAGGCGCCCACCCAGCTGTTCATCGAGAAGGTCGAACAGCGCTATGCGCTCGGCATGGTGGCCGTCACCCTGGCGGTGTTCCTCTTCCCGCTGCTCTGTGGCGCGGATCTTGAGCGCACCCTGCTGCGGGCCATGACCTTCATGATCGTCGCCTCACCGTGCGCGGTGGTGCTGGCGACCATGCCGCCGCTGCTGTCGGCCATCGCCACCGCCGGGCGGCACGGTGTGCTGGTCAAGTCGGCCGTCGTCATGGAACGCCTCGGCCAGGTGGACGCCGTCGCCCTGGACAAGACGGGAACCCTGACCGCGGGCACCCCGCGCCTGACCGCCGTCCGGCCGCTGCCCGGCCCGGGGTGGACCGAGGAGACCCTGCTGACCGTGGCGGCCGCGGCGGAACACGGCAGCGAACACCCGCTGGCCCGCGCGATCGTGGCGGCCGCCCGCGCCCGCGGGCTGTCCCTGCCGGCCGCCGAGGAGTTCGCCGCCACCCCCGGCACCGGCGTACGGGCCACCGTCGACGGCACCCGGATCGCGGTCGGCGCCCCGGCCCGGCTGCTGCCCGCCGGCCATCCGGCCGCGGCGGCGGCCCGCGCCCTGGTCGCGGAGTGGGAGGCGGCCGGGCACACCGCCGTCCTCGTGCTGGCCGACGGTGTACCGGCCGGGGTGCTGGGCATCGCCGACCGGCAACGCCCGGACGCGGCGGCCACCGTCGCCCGGCTCGACACGCTCACCGGCCGGACGCCGACGCTGCTCACCGGGGACAACCCGCGGGCCGCGGCCCGCCTCGCCGCGGCCGTCGGCATCACGGACGTACGTGCCGGGCTGCTGCCCCAGGACAAGGCGGCCGCCGTCCGCGCGGAGGAAGCGGCCGGGCGGCGGGTACTGGTGGTGGGCGACGGGGTGAACGACGCCCCGGCGCTGGCCGCCGCGCACACCGGGATCGCCATGGGCCGGGCGGGCTCCGACCTCGCCGTGGACACCGCGGACGCGGTGGTGGTCCGCGATGAACTCGCCGCCGTACCGGCCGTGATCGCGCTGTCGCGGGAGGCCCGTCGGCTGGTGGTCCAGAACCTGTTGCTCGCCTCGGTGTTCCTCTCGGGTCTGGTGGTGTGGGACCTGGCCGGTGAACTCCCGCTGCCCCTGGGCGTCCTCGGCCATGAGGGTTCCACCGTCCTCGTCGGCCTCAACGGGCTGCGGCTGCTGCGCACCGCGGCCTGGCGCCGGGCGGCGGCCGCGCGATAGGGGCCACCGCCCGAGCGGCGGCCCCGGGTCAGGCTCCCTCCCCCGCCAGACAGTCGGTCACCCACCGGTGGAAGGCGCCGATGTGGTGCTCGCTGGGCACCAGCACCCCGCCGGCGCGGTACGCACGGGAGCTCATGGCCGGCTGGGTGCGCTCGCAGGCGGCGAAGTCCTGGGCGTTGACCCGGTGGAAGAGCTCGACGGACTTGGAGACATCGGCACCGGAGTCGACGACCTCGGGCAGATACAGCCAGTCGCATTCGACGACGGTGCGGTCGGGTGCCCTCGGGAACATCCGGTGGACGATGACATGGTCCGGGACGAGGTTGACGAAGACCTGCGGCCGGACGGTGATCGCGTAGTACCGGCGGTCCTGGGTGTCCTCGATGCCGGGGAGCCGGCCGAAGCCCTCGGTGCCGTCCACGGTGAACCCGGTGGCCTCCTCGGCGAACGCCGCGCCGTGTCCGACGTAGTACTGGGCGGCGAAGCCGTCGGCGAACTCCGGGAGCACCTCGGTGAGTTCGGGGTGGATGGTGGCACAGTGGTAGCACTCCATGAAGTTCTCGATGATGAGCTTCCAGTTGGCGTGCACGTCATAGGTGACGCGCTTGCCGAGGGCGAGGCCTTCGGTGCGGTAGCGGTCGAGGGAGGCGGCGTCCCCCAGCCGCTCGATGGCCGCACCGATCACGGTGTCCTCGAAGGACGGGGGTTCGTCGGCCAGGCACACCCAGGCGTAGCCGAGCCACTCCCGCAGCGGGACGGTGACCAGACCGCGCTCGGTGCGGTCGACGTCCGGCATCTTCTGCAGGTTGGGGGCGGCCACCAGGCGGCCGTCGAGGTCGTAGGTCCAGGCGTGGTAGGGGCACTGGAGGGTGCGGCGGACCTCGCCGGACTCCTCGGTGCACAGCTGCGCGCCGCGGTGCCGGCAGATGTTGAGGAAGGCGCGCAGTGCGCCGGAGCGGTTGCGGGTGATCAGTACGCTCTCCCGGCCGATCCGGACCGTGCGGAAGGCGCCGGGCTTGTCCAGGTCGGCGCTGCGGACCGCGCAGAACCACAGGCGCTCGAAGATCTTCTCCTGTTCCTGGCGGAAGATCTCCGGGTCGGTGTAGTGGTGGCCGGCGAGGGTGGCGAGCAGGCTGGGCGTGCTCGCGGGGGCGGGGGCCGCGGACGGGGTGGGTGTGGTCGTCATATCCGGTCTCCTCAGACGGCCGCGGCGACGGGCCGGCGGGGGTCGAACAGCTCGATGGGATGCGCGGTGGCACCGGTCAGCGCGAGATCGGCGACGATCTCGCCGACCACCGGCACGAACTTGAAGCCGTGGCCGGAGAACCCGCAGGCGACGGTCACGGTCTCCGGGTGCGCGGGATGCCGGGTGATCACGAAGTGTTCATCGGGGGTGTTGGAGTACATGCAGGTGGCGGCCTTGAGGAAACGGCCGGGCAGGGTGGGCAGCCGCGGGGCGAGCTGCGCGGCCATGGCCCGTACCTCGTCGTCGTGCACGGTGCGTTCGATGGTCTCGGGGGTGCAGACGGTGCCCTTGCGGAAGAAGGCGACCTTGGCACCCCCGTCGGGGCCGTCGATCGACGGGAAGCCGTAGATCTGGACGCCCCGGTCGTCCTCCCAGATGTAGATCGGGTGCCGGTCCGGGACGAAGGGCGCGGTGCCGCCCACGGGGGCGAACCAGTACATGACCTGCCGTTCGATGGTGAACGGGACGCCGAGGTCGGTGAGCAGCCGGGGCGCCCAGGCACCCGGGCAGATCACCAACTGGCCCGCGGTGTAGGAGTTTTCGGGGGTGTGGACCCGGACCCCGGAGCCGCCGGGCAGCTCCTCCCAGCGGGTGACCGGCTCCTCGAAGTGCAGCTCGGCGCCGTCCTGGACGGCGAGCTGGACATGGGCGGCCACGGTGTACTCCGGCCGGACCAGACCCGCCCGCTCCTCGTAGAGGGCCACCTCGTCGTCGGCCGGGGTGAGCGTCGGGAAGCGGCGGCGGATCTCCCCGGCGTCCAGCATCTCGTGCGGCAGGTCCCACTGCCGGGCGGACTCCAGGCTGCCGCGCACCGTACGGCTGTCGGGGCGGCCGACCATCACCCCGCCGCAGAGGGTGGCGATCTCCCGGCCGGTGTCCCGCTCCAGCTTCTCGTACAGCTCGTACGAGCGCAGCAGCAGCGGTACGTAGGCGGGGTCCTCGAAGTAGGACTGCCGGGTGACACGGGAACCACCGTGGCTGGAGCCTCGATTGTGCACCGGGCCGAACTTCTCCAGGCCCAGGACCCGGGCGCCGCGGGCGGCGAGATGGTGGGCGGCGGCGCTGCCCATGCCACCGAGGCCGAGGACGATGACGTCGTAGGTGGGAGCCATGCGGTTGCTCCTTCTGCGTACGGGGGGGGGTGCTGCGTACCGGGAGTGCGGGCGGCTCGCCGCATCAGCCGTTCCTACCTGCGGATGCGCTCCATCTGCGGGTCGAAGAGCGGCTCCTGGGCGACGGTGGCCGGGATCTTCTCACCGAAGTACTCGATATGGACGGGGGTGCCGGGGACCGACGCACGGGCCGGCAGCCAGGCGTACGCGATCGCGCGGCCGAGGGTGTAGCCGTAGGCGGCGGAGGTGACATAGCCGGCCGGCGCGCCGTCCACGTAGACCGGTTCCTTGCCCAGCACGACGGCCGAGGGGTCGTCGAGGGTGAGCGCGGTGAGCTTGCGCGGTGCGGTGTCCTCGCTCTTGCCCTCCAGCGCGGCCCGTCCGACGAAGTCGCCCTTGGCGGGGCGGACCGCGAAGCCGACGCCGGCCTCGTACGGGGTGTGTTCGGTGGTCATGTCATGGCCCCAGGCGCGGTACCCCTTCTCCAGGCGGAGGCTGTTGAAGGCGCTGCGCCCGGCGGCGATCACCCCGTGCTCCTGCCCGGCCTCCCAGAGCGTGTCCCACAGGCGGAGCCCCAGGTCGGCGGTGGTGTACAGCTCCCATCCGAGCTCGCCGACGTAGCTGAGCCGCATCGCGGTGACCGGGACGTGGCCGAGGTGGGTGTGCCGGGCCTTGAAGTAGCCGAAGGCCTGGTGGGAGAAGTCGTCGCGGGTGAGCGGCTGGACGAGGTCGCGGGCCAGCGGGCCCCAGACGCCGATACAACAGGTGCCGGAGGTGATGTCGCGGACCTGGACTCCCCCACTCTCGGCTTCGCTCGAGCGGGAGGGGCCCCCACCGTCGGGGGCGTGCCGCAGCAGCCAGTCGAGGTCGGATCCGCTGTTGGCGCCGACCTGGAAGCGGTCCGGGGCGAGCCGGGCGACGGTGAGGTCGGAGCGGATGCCGCCGGCCTCGTCCAGGAGCAGGGTGTAGGTGACCGCGCCCGGCTTCTTCGCGAGGTTGTTGCTGGTCATGCGCTGGAGGAAGGCGAGGGCGCCGGGTCCGGTGACCTCCAGCCGGCGCAGCGGGGTCATGTCGTACAGGGCCACCTTTTCGCGGGTCGCCTTGGCTTCCGCGGCGGCGATCGGCGACCAGTGGCGTGCCGACCAGGCGTCGCGCTCGGGGAGTTCGAGCCCCTCGGCGAGCGGGGCGTTGGCCTCGTACCAGTGCGGGCGTTCCCAGCCGCCGCCCTCCAGGAAGTACGCGCCGAGTTCCTGCTGCCGGGGGAAGAAGGGGCTGGTGCGCAGCGGGCGCGGCTGGTCCATGGGCTGCAGCGGGTGGATGACGTCATAGACCTCGATGAAGCTCTGCGCCCCGCGGTCGGCGAGGTAGGCGGGCGAGCGCTGGGCGTCCTCGAACCGGTAGAGGTCGCACTCGTGGATGTCGATCGCGGGCCGCCCGTCGGTCATCCATTCGGCGACGGCCTTGGCGACGCCCGCGGAGTGGGTGACCCAGACCGCCTCGGCGAGCCAGAATCCGCGCAGTTCGCGGGATTCGCCGAGGACCGGCATGCCGTCGGGGGTGAACGAGAAGACGCCGTTGAAGCCCTCGGCCACCCGGGAGTCCGCCAGCGCGGGCAGCAGTCCGATGCTGTCCTGCCAGCTCGGGGCGAAGTCGTCCGGTGTGAAGGGCAGTGACGAGGGCATGGTGGGGGCGTCGTCGTAGGCGGGGACGGTGAAGGGGTCGACGGGCATCGGGCGGTGGGCGTAGGAGCCGATGCCCAGCCGGTCGGTGTGCTCGCGGAAGTAGAGATCGCGGTCCTGGAAGCGCAGGATCGGCTTGCTCGCCTCCGTCCGCGGGTCGTTGACGCCGGTGAGCTCGGGCAGCGGTGCGGTCTTGGCGTACTGGTGCGCCAGCGGGAGGAGCGGGACGTCCACCCCGGCCATCGCGCCGATCACCGGGCCCCAGAAACCGGCGGCCGAGACGACGTGGTCGGCGGGGAAGGTGCCCCGGTCGGTGACCACGCCGGTGACCCGGCCGTCCGCCCGCTCGATGCCGGTGACGGTGTGCCGCTCCAGGAAGCGTGCGCCGCGCCGTGTGGCCCGGTCGATCTGGGCGCGGCAGGCGAGCAGTGCCCGGGCCAGGCCGTCGTCGGGGGTGTGGAAGCCGCCGTGCAGCCGGGTCTCGTCCAACATCGGCCACAGCTGCTTGCACTGGTGCGGGGTGAGGAGTTCACCGCGTACGCCCCAGGAGGCGGCGAGTCCGGCCTTGCGGTGCAGATCGGCCCAGCGGGCCTCGGTGGTGGCGACCTCCAGTCCGCCGACGGGGTGGAAGCAGGGCAGCCCGTCGACGTCGAGGGAGCCGAACTTCCGCACGGTGTAGGCGGCGAACTCGGTCATGGTCTTGGACGGACCGGTCTGGAACACCAGGCCGGGCGCGTGCGAGGTGGAGCCGCCGGGGGCCGGGAGCGGGCCCTGTTCGAGGACGGTGACATCACTCCAGCCGCGGGCGGTCAGCTCGTCGGCGAGAGAGGCGCCGACGATGCCGGCACCGATGACCACCACACGGGAACGGGGTGCGGGCGTGCGGGACATGTCCCTCCTCTTGCTGCTGTTCGGGGTGGGCGGGCGGGTGGGTACGGCCGTTGCGGCCAAGGGTCCTGTAACGCCGTCACAGGACCACGACGGAGCGCAGGACCGTGCCGTCGCGCATCTTGTCGAAGGCGGACTCCACCTCGTCCAGGGCGATCGTCTCGGTGACGAATCCGTCGAGGTCGAGCCGTCCGCTGAGGTAGCGGTCGATGAGGACCGGGAAGTCCCGGCTGGGCAGACAGTCGCCGTACCAGGAGGACTTCAGCGCGCCACCGCGCGAGAAGAGATCGATCAGCGGCAGCTCGATGCGCATGTCCGGTTCGGGGACGCCGACCTGGACCAGCGTCCCGGCGAGATCGCGCATGAAGAAGCCCTGGGTGTAGGTCTCGGGGCGGCCCACCGCGTCGATCACCACGTCCGCGCCGTGCCCGCCGGTGAGGCCGCGGACCGCCTCGACGGGGTCCGTACCGCGGGAGTTGACGGTGTGCGTGGCGCCGAAGCGGGTGGCGCCGTCCAGCTTGCGGTCGTCGATGTCGACCGCGATGATCCGGCGCGCCCCGGCGACCGAGGCGCCGGCGATCGCCGCGTTGCCGACCCCGCCGCAGCCGATGACGGCGACGGTGTCCCCGCTGCCCACCGCGCCGGTGTGCACGGCCGCCCCGTATCCCGCCATCACTCCGCAGCCGATGAGTCCGGCGGCTTCCGGGCGGGCATGGGCGTCGACCTTGACCGCCTGTCCGGCGGCGACCAGGGTCTTCTCGGCGAAGGCCCCGATGCCCAGCGCGGGGCTGAGCGCGGTGCCTCCCCCAGACTCCGTCCGGGAGGTGCCCCCAACCAGGGTCATCGGCTGGGCCGCGTTACGGGAGTCGAAGCAGTACCAGGGCCGTCCGCGGCGGCAGGAACGGCAGCTGCCGCAGGGCGCCCGCCAGGCGAGGACGACGAAGTCACCGGGCGCGAGATCGGTGACCCCGGGCCCGACGGCCTCGATCACGCCGGCCGCCTCATGGCCGAGCAGAAACGGGAATTCGTCGTTGATCGCGCCGTCCCGATAGTGCAGGTCGGTGTGGCAGACCCCGCAGGCCTGGACGGCGACGAGGACCTCTCCCGGGCCGGGGTCCGGCACCAGGATCGTCCGCAGCTCGACCGGTGCGCCTGGTTTCGCCGCGACGACGGCATGGACTTCGTGTGGCATGCCCTACCCCCTGAGTGTTGCGCACTGCACGACTGGTTGCGCGATGAGAGACATAGTGGGAACGCCGATCGACACCGTCAAGGGGGTGTGGGCGAGCACTTCACGCCGCGGCCGGCATTTCCCGGGACCGCTTGACGCAGCGGCCCAGCGACTGGATTCTGTTGCGTATAGCGCTCCATCGTGCGCACCGCGAAACTCGATGATCCAGGGGGTCCCGTGATTCCTGTCTGCCGTCTCGCCGATCTGCCCACCGGCGAATCCGTACGCATCGACACCGCACCTCCGATCGCCGTCTTCCACGCCGAGGGGCAGCTCTACGCGATCGACGACACCTGCACCCACCAGGACGCCTCGCTCGCGGACGGCTGGCTGGAGGGCTGCCTGGTCGAATGCCCGCTGCACGCCGCGACCTTCGATCTCCGCACCGGAGCGCCCACCTGCCTGCCCGCCCGCCGGGCGGTGCGCACCCACCCCGTGACCGTCGAGGACGGCATGATCTACGTCCAGCACGCCGCCGAGGAGGGCACCGCCGCATGAAGTCGGTCGCTGTCATCGGAGCCTCGCTGGCCGGCCTGTACGCCGCCCGGGCCCTGCGCGCCCAGGGGTTCGACGGCCGGCTGATGATCGTCGGGGACGAACGCCACCGCCCCTACGACCGCCCGCCGCTGTCCAAGGACTTCCTCACCGGCACCACCGGGCAGGACCAACTGGCTCTGGCCGACGCCGAGGAGATCGCCGAACTCGATGCCGAATGGCTGCTGGGCACCGAGGCCACCGGCCTCGACACCGGCGGCCGCACGGTGCTCCTCGACGGCGGCCGGTCCCTGACGACCGACGGTGTGGTCATCGCCACCGGCGCCGCCCCGCGCCGCCTCCCGGGCCCGGTGCCCGCCGGCTCGCACACCCTGCGCACCCTCGACGACGCGCAGGCGCTGCGCGCGGACCTGACGCGCGGCCCGGTCCGGGTCGTGGTGATCGGCGGCGGCTTCATCGGCGCCGAGGTCGCCTCGTCCTGCACCGCCCTCGGGCATCACGTCACCGTGGTCGAGGCCGCCCCGCTCCCCCTCGTCCCCCAACTCGGCGACACGATGGCCGGAATCTGCTCCGCCCTCCACGCGGACCACGGCGTCACCCTGCTCACCGGCACCGGGGTCGCGCGTCTGCACAGCGGCGGCGCCGGAAACCACGTCACCGGGGTCGAGCTGGCCGACGGCCGGCTGCTCCCCGCCGACGTGGTCGTCACCGGTATCGGCGTCCGGCCCCGCACCGCCTGGCTGGCGGGTTCCGGACTGCCGCTCGACGACGGGGTCCGCTGCGACGCGGGAGGGGTCACCCCGCTGCCGCAGGTCGTGGCCGTCGGCGATGTCGCCAGGGTGGCCGGCACCCGCTCCGAACACTGGACCAGCGCCACCGAACAGGCCGCCACGGCGGTGGAGAACCTCCTGGCCGGCAGCACCGTCGCGACCCACCGGAGCCTGCCGTACTTCTGGTCCGACCAGTACGGCGTCCGCATCCAGTTCGCCGGCCGGCGGCTGCCCGGCGACGCCCCGCGCGTACTCGAAGGCTCCCCCGACGACCGCAGCTTCCTCGCCTGCTACGAACGCGACGGGCACCCCACCGCGGTACTCGCCCTCAACCGCCCGCGCCCCTTCATGCGGCACCGCCGCGCACTCGCCCGCGCCGCCGAGCCGGCCATCACCTGACCGGCCCGGGCACCGCCCCGGCGCAGCTCGCCACGGTCCGCGCCGGAGACGGCACGGGCCGCCGGCCCGTCCGTCGGCCGCGCTCCATTCGGCTCAGCGGTCCGTAGTGGGGACATGCGCCCGCAGGACGGCCTCCACGGCATCGGTGTCGCCCGGCGTGAGGAACGGGCGGACGAAACGGCCGAGATCGAGGATCAGCGCGTCCTTCTTCGCGGGCCGCCCCGGGTCCAGGCTCGCCCAGTACCGCGGGTGCGACGTTCCCCAGATCCGCATCTGCCCGCCGAACACCCCCATCTCCACGCGCCGGAACCCGCGGATGGACGTGTACGGCACGGTCTTCGTCCCCCACGGGAAGTAGTAACCGCGAATGCGGAGGGCGCCGGAGGTGCACTCGATCCAACGGTCCCGGTAGAGACTGCCGCTCACGAGAGGACAACTCGCTTTTCCGCCATGGCCGTTCACGCCTTCCGTAGGGGTCGCCCGCTGCCTCGGCGATCATACGGAGGAGCACCGGAGGGGCGAGGGTTCATTCCGGCCACGGGCCGCGGCGGGCGGTTTTCCGGCCGCGGCCCGTTCCCTCATGTGCCTGTGTGGCCGGGTGAGATGGGTGGGGTGGTGGAGGTGGTGGCTTCCCACTGGCTGAGGATGCCGTCCCAGTCGTGCTGGGCGGCCGTGATGGCGTTGGCGTCCCAGGTGCCCTGGGAGGGCTGCTGGTAGTGGTGTTGCTGTGGATGCTGCTCGTAGACCCGGTACTCCTGATACTCCTGCTGCTCCGGGTAGTTCTGGTACGGGTGTTGCTTCCAGGGTTCCTGCTCGTAGTGCTCCCGTGGCGGCTGCGGCGGCCGCTCACGCCAGGCCGGAGGGGGAGTCTCGCTGTGCGGGGAGGGTGGCGGGACGTTGACGAGGCGGCGGTGCCGGCCGATGCGGTCCGGTGGCGGCGCGGGACGGCTTTCGGCGGACAGCTGTTGTGCGCGGGCCACCAGGATCCGGACGTCCAGCCCGAGTTCGGCGGCCAGGGCGGAGAGGTCAACTCCGGCCTGCCAGCTGCTCATCAGGACCGCGTCCAGAGCCGGCGCCCAGGCCGGCTCATTGGGCTGGGGCCCGACGGGCTGAGGTGGGGGGACCGGAGCCGGCCTGGGCGCCGGCTC